>JALRCL010000457.1 GCA_023268575.1 Patulibacter sp. | reverse complement strand
CCCCGCGAGGGCTCGGGCTCGTCGCCCTCGAGCCCGGCGGGCACGAGCCAGAGCGCCGCGACGAGCAGCACCATCCCGAGCGCCGCCAGCAGGCCGCGACCGGTCACCGACCGGGCTCCCGCTCGAGGACCGCGGCCCATCCCTCGCGCGCGGCGGCGCTCTCGGGCGCCTCGATCGGCGCGGCCCCGTAGGCGGCGCGGTCGTGGCCGTGCGCGAGCGCGCTGACGCGGTCGTCGCCGAGCGCGCGGGCGACCGAGCCGGACGTGTCCGGTCCCGCCCCGCGCAGCCGGCCGCGCTCGCGCAGGCGCAGGACGCCGACGCGGAACCACAGGACGACGGCGCGACGGTGCTCGCCGGCGCCCTCCGCCTCGCGGGCGTGGCGCTCGAGCTCGGCGACCGCCTCCGTCGCCACGACGGCCCCGCGCGCGGCGGCCTCGCGGTCCGCCCGCCGGCGGCGCCACGGCCGCGCGCCGAGCAGCGCCAGCAGCGCCCCGACCGCCACGATCAGCAGCAGGACGCGCCACCAGCCGCTGGGCGCGCCGTCGCCGGCGTCGAGGTCGTCCAGGCGCGACCGGGTGGTGGTGCCGGCGCGCTCGGGCTCCGGGTCGCCGACGATCTCGCGGGCGGTCCGGCGCAGCTCGTCGGCCCGCCGGCGCTCGCCGCGGTCCAGCGGGACGGCGCCGGGGCCGGCCTGGGCGAGCACCGGGGCACCGGCGGCGGATCCGGAGCCCGGGGCCGCGCCGGCGGGCGGCGCGGAAAGGAGGCCGCCGAGCAGCAGGAGCGCGAGCGGGACGGCCGCCGAGGCCCCGCGCCGGGCGGGGCGGGCGCGCGGGGAGCGCCCCGCAGCCGTCGTCCCGCCCCCGCCGCTCACGGTGCGTCGGGGCGCCGCCAGCGGCCGTCGGGGTCCTCGCCGGGGCGCTCGGTGGCCGGCGCGGCCCCCTCGCCCGGACCGGCGGGAGATGGTGCCGCGGGCGCGGGGCCCGCGGGGCCGGACCCGAACGGTCCCGGATCCTCGCCACGCCGCCCCATCCGCTCGGCCGCGGCGAAGAGCCCCCGCGCGTCGGGACCGGCGAGCACGCGGTGGGCGACGACCACCGGGGCGATCGCCAGCGCGGTGACGAGCAGGCCGCCGGCGGCGCTCACGACCTCGGTGAGGATCGTCGGCCCGAGGTTCGCGTTCTGGTCCAGCGCGAACGTCCCCGCCGACACGAGCCCGACGACGATCAGGAGCGCCCCGGCGATCACCGCGACGATCACCCAGAGCAGGAGCAGCATCCCGAGGAGGGGCCAGAACTGGCCGCGCGTGAGCTCCCAGCTGCGGCGGAAGGGCCGCAGCCCGACCCCGAGGCCCTCGGCCTGCTGGGCCGGAAGCCAGAGCACGAGCCGGACGGCCACCGCCACGACGAGCGCGACCACGCCGAGGCCGAGCAGGAGCGCCAGTGGCGCCGCGGCGGCCGCGATCGCGGCGACGACGCCGACGAGGACGGCGAGCGCCACGAGCGCGAGGACCGCCCCGAGCAGCGCGGTCCCGAACGCCCGCGGGGCGGCCCGCAGGCCCCCGCGGACGGCATCGCGCAGCGCGAGCGGCTCCTCCTCGGCGAGGTCCGCCTGCACCGCGCGGACGAGGGCGACCACGGCCGCCCAGCCGAGCCACAGGCTGAGCAGGACCCGCAGGCCGAGGGTGACGCCGAAGATCGTCCACTGGCCGTCGGTGTACTCCGGGACCTCGCGGACGACGAGGTTGCTGTCGCCCCAGACGGTCGACTGGCGAACGGTCTCCAGCGACGTGCCGTGGCTGCCGATGAGGAGCTCCGCCAACAGCGCGATCACGACGCCGGCGGCGACGTCGATCGCGAAGAGGACGAGCAGCGGCAGGAGCGTCGCGCGCGGGCGGCGCCGGACGAGCGCGAGGCCTGCGTCGATCGTGGGGCCCGCCGGCAGCAGCGGCCGACCGTCCGCGGGGGGCG
>JALRCL010000449.1 GCA_023268575.1 Patulibacter sp. | reverse complement strand
CCCGGAGGGCATCAGGGTGCTCTTCGAGACGACCGAAGACACGCTCGCGTTCTACACCGGCCACCGCTCCTTCGCCCCCTGAGGACGGCGGCCGTGGCCCGCCCCCACGACATGACGAGCGAGCCGCGCTGGCCGACGGAGGCCGGACCGGTCGACCGCACCGGCCACAGCCTCGTGATCGCGGCCGCCGGCGACCCCGTGGCCCGTGCCGCGGCGGCGCGCTGGCGCCGCGACGCGCTCGCCGCGGGGGTCACCGTGACCGAGGTCGGTGGCGGGCTCGCCCCCGCCGGTGCCGACGCCGACGCGGTGCGCGCCGACGACGAGGCGGTCCGGATCGCGGAGCGCCTCTCGATCGCGCTCGACGGCGCGACCGCCGCGACGCGGCTGGCCGTCGCCGGCAGCGAGGCGCTGCTCGGGCGCGTGACCGCCGCGGCGCTGCGCGCCGGGCTGCGGCCGACGGAGATCGCCGGCGTGCGGACCGTGACCGGACCGCGCCTCGTGCGCTGCACGCACTGCCGCACCCTCACCCCCACGACCGCCGAGGTCGGCGAGCGCCAGGCGTGCCAGGGCTGCGGCGTCCCGCTGGAGGTCTTCCACCACTACTCCCCGCGGATCGGCGCCTACATGGGCTTCCACGCCGACGCGGAGGAGCTGGGCGCGGACGACGCCGCGGCGCACGAGCGTTCGGTGCCCGAGCGGGAGCTCGCGGCGTGAGCGCGGCGATGCGTCCGATGCGCGTGGCGGCCGTCGAGGAGCCGGCGCCCCGGGTCCGCACCCTCCGCTTGGAGCCGCTCGACGGCGGGGCGCTCGCCCCGTTCGCCCCCGGCAGCCACGTCGAGCTGCGCTGCGGCGAGCGCGTCAACGCCTACTCCCTGACGAGCGACCCGCGCGACGCGACGCACTACGCGGTCTCCGTGCTGCGGGTCGCCGAGGGACGCGGCGGATCGCGCTGGCTGCACGACGCGCTGGCCCCGGGCCAGGAGGTCGAGGTCGGCGCGCCGCGCTCGGCGTTCGCGCCGCCGGCCGCCGCCCGCCACCACCTGCTCGTCGGCGCCGGGATCGGCCTGACGCCCTTCCTGAGCTACGTGGCGCACTTCGAGCGGCGCGGGATCTCCTACGAGCTGCATCACGTCCACCGCGCCGGCGACGGTCCGCACGCCGCGGCGCTCGGGGTGCCCGCCCCGCGACTGCACCTGCACCGCGGTCGCGGCGCCTTCGCCGCCGCGCTGCCGCGGCTGCTGGACGAGGCGGCGATCGGCACCCACCTCTCGGTCTGCGGGCCCCCCGCGATGATCGACGAGGCCCTCGGCGCCGCGCGCGAGCGGGGCTGGCCCGAGGGCCGGTTGCACAGCGAGCGGTTCGTCGGCGTCGAGGCACCGCCCGGGACGCCGTTCCGCGTCCGTCTCGCGCGCAGCGGCGCGGAGCTGCCGGTCGGCGCGGACGAGACCCTGCTCGAGGTCCTCGAACGGGCCGGGACCGGTCTGCCGAGCCTCTGCCGCCAGGGCGTCTGCGGCGAGTGCCGGGCCGGCGTCCTGGCCGGCGAGCCGCAGCACCACGACCTGTACCTGTCCGACGAGGAGCGGGCGAGCGGCACGGCGATCATGCCGTGCGTCTCGCGTTGCGCCTCCCCCGTGCTGGAGCTCGACCTGTGACCCCTTCGCCGTCGATCGCGACCGTCCGGGCCCCCGCTCCCCCGCGGCCGGCGGCGGGCGAGGCCCGCCGTCCCGACCTGCCCGACGCCATCCGGCGGTTCCCCTTCCCGTTCCCGCGGGACGCCTACCGCTACAGCGCCAACGTCGAGCCCGCGCCGGCGTGGCGCGAGACCGCCGCCGGCGGGTGGGGCGCGAGCCTCGTCGACGTCGACGACCACTACCGCGAGGAGCTCGCCGAGCGCGAGCGGATCATCGCCGCCGACCCCGACCGCTGCCTCCTGCTGCCACACATGGGCGAGGCCGCGTGGGACGCGATCGAGCTCTGCCTCTCGTCGATGGCCCGCGACGCGCCCGACCGGTTCGCGCTGCGGCGCGAGGGCCTGCGCCGGCACTGGACGAACGCGGTGCTCGGGACCGAGACGTCGTTCACGCTCGGCGACGACGACTCGCTGCCGGCGCCGCCGCTGCGCTGGCTCGGCTCCCAGGTGCAGGAGGACGTCTGCCTGCTGGACCAGCGCGACGGCCACCTGTGGCTCGACGCCGGCCTGCTGACCTTCGCCGCCGACTGGTCGTTGGCCTTCGACCTCGGCATGAGCTTCCAGCAGTTCCACGGCCCGGTCCCGCGGGCGCCGGTCGAGGGGATCTTCGCCCAGGCCGAGCGGTTCCTCATGCGCCTCACGCCCGAGCAGGCGTACCGCCGCACGAACTGGACGCTCACCGTCGACGGGCGCCTCGACACGTGCACCGAGGAGTACCCGACGTGGGGCCCCGACCGGCGCGCGGTGACGGCGGAGAACGCCGGCGATCGCGTCCACCTGCGCGTCGAGGTCCAGCACCTCGCGCGGCTGCCGGTCTCCGGCGCGATCCTCTTCCTCATCCGCACCTCGATGCTGCCGCTGCGCGACGTCGCACGGGTCCCCGAGTGGGCGCGCCGCACGCGCGCGGTGCTCGCCGAGCTGCCCGAGGACATGGCCGACTACAAGGGCATCGCCCGCTACCGCGCCCACGCGGTGGCCTGGCTCGACGCCCACGCTCCGCCGGCCGCCTGACCGAGGGCGGGCGCGGTCGCCGACCGTCATCGGGGCGCCGACGACCCGACGACCGCGACACCCGCTGGGCACGTGGGCCCAGTGGATGAACTATACCTCACCAATATTGGACATCGGTCCCAACCACCAAGAACCGCTTGGTGCGGTGGCGACCGCACGCCGCCACGCGTTCGCGCCGCGGCGCGCCACGGGACGGCACGACGCAGGAGCGCACCGCGAACGACGCCGGGCTTCCGTGCGAAATCCCAGTTCCAGAGGGCGATCTGGAGGACCATCCAAGGCCGTTTCCGCCCCTTGGACGATCGCCTGATCGAACCGCACAGCGTCCGGCCCGCGTCTGGAACCACTCACATCACATATTCCCCCGCGAACCCTTGAGAACCACCTCCATACACACCTATCGTCGGCGCCGCTTCCCATGCCTACGCTCGACGCGATTCCACCCACCGCCCTGGCCGCCGACGGCGTGCGCGTCGTGCTCGGCGGCACCGAGATCCTCGGCGGCGCCGACCTCGAGGTCCGCCGAGGCGAGGTCCACGTCCTCATCGGCCCCAACGGCGCCGGCAAGACGACGCTCGCCAACGCGATCACCGGGCACGTGCCGCTCGCCGGCGGCGGGATCCGGCTCGGCGACCGGCCGCTGGGCGGCGCGCCGGCCCGGCGCGCCCGCGCCGGCCTCGGCCGCAAGTTCCAGGTGCCGCGCGTCTTCCCGCGGCTGACCGTCGACCAGCACCTCGCGGTGGCCGCCCGGCGCGGCACCTCCCGGCGGAGCGGCGCCCGACCGGCGGACGACGCCACCGGCGGGTCCCCGTCGCTGATCGGCGACCTGCCGCGCGACCGTCCCGTCGAGACGCTGAGCCACGGTCAGCGCCAGCGGCTGGAGCTGCAGATGGTGCTCGACCAACAGCCGGAGGTCGTCGTGCTCGACGAGCCCGCTGCCGGCATGACCCGTCGCGAGCGCGACGAGCTGGCCGCCGCGATCCGCGAGCTGGCCGGCGCGCGCACCTTCCTCGTCGTCGAGCACGACATGGACTTCGTCGCCGCCGTCGCCGACCGCGTGAGCTTCATGCGCGACGGGATCGTCCGGCGCACCGGCAGCTTCGACGAGCTGGCCGCCGACCCGGAGGTCCGTGCGGCCTACCTCGGCACCGGGGCAGCGATCGCGCCACGCGCCCGGCGGACGGGCTCCGGAGGCGGGGAGCGTCGCGGCGCGCTCGCGGTTCGCGGCCTGACGGTGCGCCACGGCCACGTCGAGGCCGTCCGCGACATCGAGCTCGACCTCGCCCCCGGGGAGGCCCTCGGCGTCCTCGGGCGCAACGGCGCCGGCAAGACGACCCTGCTCGAGGGCCTGGCGGGGTCGCTTCCGGCCCGCGGGACGCTCGAACTGGACGGCGAGGACCTCAGCGACCGGCCGGCCTGGGACCGCGCGGCGGCCGGCATCGCGCTCGTCGCCCAGGGACGTCGGCTCTTCCGCGACCTGACCGTCGCCGACAATCTGCTGCTCGCCCAGACCGGGCCCGCAGGCCCCGGCCGCACGTTCGACGTCCACGACCTCTTCCCCGCCCTCGCCGGCCTGCTCGAACGGCCGGCCGGCGTCCTCTCCGGCGGCGAGCAGCAGCAGGTCGCGATCGCCCCGGCGCGTCTGCGGCGGCCGGTCCTGCTGCTGCTCGACGAGCCGACCGAGGGCATCTCCCCGATCGTCACCGAGCAGATCGTCGCCGTCCTGCGACGACTCGCCGACGACGGGCTCTCGCTCGTGCTGGCCGACCAGCACCGCGCGCTCGTCGAGCCGCTCTGCGACCGCTTCGTCGCGCTCCGCGCCGGCGAGGCCGCCGGGGCGGGCCCGATCACCCCGGCGGCGCTCGACGCCTACGACGAGCGCCTCTGACCCGCCGCGCCTCACGCCCCCGAGTCCCCCACCGCTCCGCACCCACCACGACCCGACGAGACGCACCGCATGACCGACACGACACGACGTGACTTCCTCCGCCGCAGTGGCGCCGGCGCCGCCGCGCTGGGGCTCGGGGGCTTCCTCCTCGCCGCCTGCGGCGACGACGAGGCCGGCTCGGGCTCGGCCGCCGACGGCCCGATCAAGATCGGCCTCCTCAACGCCCTCTCCGGACCACTCTCGATCACCGAGAAGTCGATGCTCCAGGGCTCGCAGCTGGCCGTCGAGCAGATCAACGCCGCCGGCGGGATCGGCGGGCGCAAGCTCGAGGCGATCGTCGAGGACTACGCCTCCGACTTCACCGTCGCCGTGCAGAAGGCGCAGAAGCTGCTCCAGCGCGACAAGGTCGCGATCGTCGTCGGCGGCTACACCTCGGCCAGCCGGGTCGCGCTGATCCCGACCTTCCAGAAGGCCGGCAAGCTGCTCTTCTACGGCACCTACTACGAGGGCCTGGAGTGCGACACCGACACGTTCTACGCGGGCGCGGTGCCGAACCAGTTCCTGCTCGACTACGTCCCCTGGATCACGAAGAACCTCGGGACGTCGATCTACGTCGTCGGATCCGACTACGTCTACCCGCAGACCGTCAGCGCGATCGTGAAGAAGATCGCCCCGGCGACCGGCGGGAAGGTCGTCGCCGACCGCTACTTCCAGCTCGGCACGACGGAGTTCGGCTCGGTCATCTCGGACATCAAGGCCAAGAAGCCCGACGTCGTGCTCTCGAACCTCGTCGGCGACTCCACGCCGGCGTTCTACAAGCAGTACCGCGCCGCGGGCCTGACCGCGAAGAGCCTGCCGATCGCCGCCACCGTCACGACCGAGGTCGAGGTCGCGGCGATGTCGCCCGCCGACGCGGTCGGGCACTACCAGACCGCGACGTACTTCCAGTCGCTCGACAACCCGGCCAACGAGGCGTTCGTCGCCGCGTTCCGCAAGCGCTTCGGCGCGAAGGCCGTGACGCACATGCCGCTGGTGGGCAACTACAACGCGGTCCACCTCTTCGCCGAGGCGGTCCGGCGATCCGGCGGCGACACGTCGACCGACGCGCTGCGCAAGGCCCTCGTCGGCGCGACGTTCGCGGAGAGCCCCGAGGGCCAGCCGGCGACGCTGGCGGCCAACCACCACCTGAGCCATCCGTCCTACGTCGGGCGGACCGACGCCGACGGCCAGTTCGAGATCGTCGCGACGTTCCAGCCCCGCGACGCCGACCCGTACCCGGCCGAGGTCGTCCCGGCGAGCAAGCGCCCGCAGTGCCCGACGCCGTTCAAGGGCTGAGCGATGGACACGGTCATCAACGTCCTGGCCCAGGGGCTGAGCCTCAGCGGGGTCTACCTGCTGGGCGCGCTCGGGCTGACGATCATCTACGGCGTGATGGGCGTGGTGAACCTCGCCCACGGCGAGCTCATCATGCTCGGCTCCTACGTCGTGGCGCTCGTCGCCGGGACGCTCTCCTACCCGGTCGCGGTGGTGCTCGCGTTCGTCGGGGTCGGGGCGCTCGGCTACCTGTTGGACGCGGTGCTCATCCGCTTCCTCTACGACAAGCCGGTCTCCTCGATGCTCGCCACGTGGGGGCTGGCGATGGTGATCCGCCAGGCGGTCGTGCTCCTGTTCGGCAACGGGCTGCGCTACGTCGCGCTGCCGATCGGCGGGTCGCTGGCGATCGGCTTCGGAGCGAACGTCGGCTGGTGGCGGCTCGTGCTCGTCGCCTGCGCCGTGCTGGCGGCGGTCGGGGTCTGGCTCGTCATGACGCGCACGACCTTCGGCCTGCAGATGCGGGCGGTCGTCGCCGATCCGGCCGCCGCCGGCCGCCTGGCGCTGCGGCCCGCGCAGGTCAACCGCTGGACGTTCGCGCTGGGTTGCGGCCTGGCCGGCCTCGCCGGCGCGCTCGTCGCGCCGCTGCGGACGGTGTTCCCCGACATGGGGCTGCCGTACATGGTCGGCGCGTTCCTCGTCGTCGTCCTCGCCGGGCTGGGCAACGTCCGCCAGACGCTGCTGTGGTCGCTGGCCCTCGGGATCGGCTTCGCCGCCGTGGCGGTGCCGCAGGGCGACACGGCCGCGAACATCGTCGTCTGGTGCGCCGCGCTCGTGATCATCGCGCTGCGCCGCTCCTCGATCGCGGTGGCGCGGGTATGAGCGCGCTGCTCGCCCGGCTCGCGCCGGCGCCGACCGCTCGCCGCACGCGCCTGCTCGTGCTCGTCGTCGCGCTGGTGATCGCGCTCGGCGTCGTCCCGGCGCTCGTGAGCGACTTCTCGCTCCAGCTCACGGCGATGTTCCTCCCCTTCGCGCTGCTGGCGCTGAGCCTCGACCTGCTGTGGGGCGAGAGCAAGCTCATCAGCTTCGGCCACGGTGCGTTCTTCGCCCTCGGCGGCTACGCCGGGGGGCTCATCCTCCTCGGCCACGGCTCGTCGGTCGGCGGGGGCGGCGGCGGCAACGTCCTGCTGGACGACGGCGCCGGCGCGGCGGTCTCCGGCACCGACCGGGCCCTCGACGCGCTGCACGCCGTGCAGATCGCCGGCGTGCCGGTCCTCGCGCTGCTGCTGCCCGCGCTCCTGACGGGCGCCGTCGGGCTGCTCGTGGGGCTCGTCGTCTTCCGCGCCGCGGCGCCCGAGGTCTACCTGCCGCTCATCACGCTCGGCATCGGCGTCGTCGCCGGGATCTGGTTCAACGACCTCGAGCTCCTCGGCGGCAGCAACGGCCTGTCGGGGATCCCGTCCTTCGCCGAGGCCCTGACCGGGAGCGGGAGCGCCACCTCGACGTACCTCTTCAACGGGACGTTCGTGGCGCTCGCGTTCGGTGGCTACTGGGCGTTCCGGCGCTCCCAGGTCGGCTGGAGCTGGCGCGCGCTCGGCGACGACCCCGTTCGCCTGGCCGCGCTCGGCTACCCGGTCGCGCGGATGCGCGCCTACGGGTTCGCGGCCTCGTGCGCGATCGCCGGCCTCGCCGGGGCGCTCTACGCGGCCACGGCCGGCTTCATGGCTCCGTCGGTCGCGGCCGTGAGCTTCAGCGCCCAGGCGCTGATCTGGGTCGCCGTCGGCGGCGTCGGCACCGTCCTGGGGCCGCTGATCGGCACGTTGGCGGTGAAGTGGGGCGAGCAGTGGCTCTCCTCCGACCTCGGGATGGAGAGCAGCTGGCCGCTGCTGCTGGGCCTGCTGCTGATCCTCGTCGTGGTCGTCGCGCCGCGGGGCCTGATCGGCGCGCTCGACGACGCGGTCCGCCGGGCCCTCCCCCGGCGGCCGGCGAGCGCGCCCGCGGTCCGTCGCCCGACCGGCGAGCGGTTGCCGGCCGGCGTCGGCCCCGAGACCTGACCGCCGGAGGGGCCGGCGCCCCTCCGCGCGCCGTAGGATCGGGGCCGGTGCGACCCGTCGCGGACATCGAGCTGATCGGTCGCGACGCGGAGCGCTCGCGCCTGTCGGCGCTGGTGGCCGCGGCCCGCGCGGGCCGCGGCGGCGCGATCCTCGTGGAGGGCCCCTCGGGCACGGGCAAGAGCGCGTTGCTCGCGGCGCTGGACGTCGCGGGCGTGCGGGCACCGGCGGTCGTCGGGGTCGAGAGCGAGATCGACCTGGCGTTCGCCGGCCTGACCGAGCTGCTGCACCCGCTGGTGGAGCACCTCGACGCGCTCGGCGACGGCCAGGCGGCGCTCCTGCGCGGAGCGCTCGGCCTGGCCGACGGCTTCGCGGGCGAGGCTCCGACCGCCGAGCTGTCCCACGCGGTCCTCGCGCTGCTCCGCGCGGCCGCGGCCGCCACGCCGCTCGTGCTGCTCGTCGACGACGTCCAGTGGCTGGACCCGGCGTCGCGGGACGTGCTGCGCTTCGTCGCCCGCCGCGCGACGCGCGCCGGGGTGGCCGTGGTGGCCGTGCGCTCGCTGCGCGCCGACCTGCCCGCCGACCCCTGGACCGGGGTCGAGGTCCTCGCGCTGGGCGACCTCGGCCGCGCCGACGCGCTGCGGCTGGCCCGCCGGCAGGGCGTGGCGGCGACGGTGGCCGAGGCGCTGGTCGACGCCGTCGGGGGCAACCCGCTCGCGCTCGTCCAGGCGCCGGCGCAGCTCACCCCCGACCAGCGCAGCGGACACGACGTGCTGCCCTCCCCGCTGCCGGCGGGCGAGCGCCTGCAGCGCCTGGCCGCCGCGCGCGTCGCCGCCCTCCCGGCAGCCGCCCGCGACGCGCTGCTGCTCGCGGCCGCCAGCGGCGACGGCGAGGCGGACGCGATCCGGACGGCGCTGGGCGGGCTGCGCGTCCTCGACCCGGCCGAGGACGCGGGACTCGTCGAGCTGGCCCCGCGGCGCGTCCGCTTCACCCACCCGAGCATCCGCTCGGCCGTC
>JALRCL010000428.1 GCA_023268575.1 Patulibacter sp. | reverse complement strand
CGCCGGTCGCGCCGGTCGCGCCGCGGGCACCCGCGGCGCCCGTCGCGCCGGTGTCGCCCTTGGCACCGACGGGGCCGGCAGGCCCTGCGAGGCCGGTCCGCCCGGTCGCGCCTGCCGGTCCGCGCTTGCCGGTGAGCGCCTTGCGGACCTTCGGCGAGACCTGCGACGTCGAGGTCAGCACGTAGCGCTTCGCGGCGACGGCGGTGCCGGCGGTGGCGAGGACGAGGGCGAGGATGGCGACGAGCCAACCGGCTCGGCTGAACGAGATCGCGCGCAAGGGGGTGCTCCGGACGGGTGGTTCCCGGCCCCGGCCGGGGCCGGCTGCGCCCGACCATCTCGCACCCCTCGTCCCCTTCGCATCAGGGTCCCGCCCGGAGGTTTCGCCCTGGCCGCCGGACACGCCGTCCAGCGGGCATGGGCCCCGCTCGGCGGCGGCCCGAGCCGCCACCCGCGAGGCGCTCAGTCGTTGAAGAAGCGGCCCTCGGTGACCGCGGCGACGAAGCCCGCGCGGACGACGAAGTCCCCGAAGCGCTCGCCCTCCTGCCGGTCCTTCGCGTAGGCGCCGAGCGTCTCGTCGAGCACCTCGAGGATCACGTCCTCGCCGACGTTCTCGCGGACCATCTTGTTCAGGCGCTGGCCGTGGAACCCGGCCCCGAGGTACAGGTTGTACTTCCCGGGGGCGCGGCCGGTGAGGGCGATCTCGGCGATGTACGGGCGGGCGCAGCCGTTCGGGCAGCCCGTCATCCGGATCGTGATCGGCTCCTCGGTCAGGCCGTGGGCCTCCAGCAGGACCTCGATCTTCGTGATGAGGTCCGGCAGGTAGCGCTCGGCCTCGGCCATCGCCAGGCCGCAAGTCGGCATCGCCACGCACGCCATCGAGTTCAGGCGCAGCGCGCTGCGCCCCTTCGTGGGGACGTTGTCGATCCCGTGCTCGGCGAGCAGCGCGTCGACCTTCGGGCGGTCCTCCGGCGCGACGTCGGAGAGGATGACGCTCTGGTTCGGCGTCAGGCGGAAGACGCAGAGGCCGGCCTCGGCGATCGCGCGCAGGCCGGTCATGAGCCGGCGCTCGCCCCGGTCGATGACCCGTCCGCTCTCGATGAAGAGCGTGAAGTGCTCGAGCCCGTCGTCGCCGGTGGTCCAGCCGAGCTGGTCGCCGTTGGAGTCGAACGCGAACTTCTTGACCGGTCCGAGCGGGAACCCGAGGCGGCGCTCGATCTCGGCCTTGACGAAGTCCAGGCCCTTGTCGTCGATCGTGTACTTGAAGCGGGCGTGCGAGCGGGTGACGCGGTCGCCGTAGTCGCGCTGGACCCCCATCACGGCGTCGAGCGTCGGGATGAGCTGGTCGACCTCGATGAAGCCGATGACGTCGCCGAGTCGCGGGTACGTCTCGGGCGCGCGGTCGGTGCGGCCCATGCCGCCGCCGATGACGACGTTGAAGCCCTTGAGCTTGCCCCGCGAGGCGATGGCGACGAAGCCGAGGTCCTGCGAGTAGATGTCGATGTCGTTGCTCGGCGGGACCGCGAAGCCGATCTTGAACTTCCGCGGCATGTACTGCTTGCCGTAGAAGGGCTCCTCGTCGTCGCCGCGCGGCTTCGCGGGCTTCTCGCCGAACCAGACCTCCTCGTAGGCCGAGGTCTTGTGGATCACGTGGTCCGACGCGATCTGCGCCTGCTCGTAGACCTGCTTGTGCAGCTTCGAGTGCCCCGGGTGCACGCCGCTCATGACGGTGCGGGCGACGTCGCCGCACGCGGCCTTGCCGTCGAGGCCGACGTCGCGCAGCCCGACCATGACCTGCCGCAGGGCGTTGCGGTCGAGGTAGTGGAACTGGAACGTCTGGCGGGTCGTCAGGCGGAACTGGTCGTTGCCGTAGGTCCGGCCGAGCTCGTCGATCTTCAGCCACTGCTCGGGCGTGCAGACCCCGCCGGGCATGCGCCCGCGGAGCATGAAGGTGAAGTAGGGCTCCAGCTTCTGCTGACGACGCTCGTCGCGGAGGTCGCGGTCGTCCTGCTGGTAGATCCCATGGAACTTCATGAGCTTGTTGTTGTTCTCGTCGACCGCGCGGGTGATCTCGTCGATGAGATCGGTCGCGATCGTGCCGGCGAGGTAGTCGCTGTTGAACTTCAGCGACTCCTCGGGCGCGAGCTTCTCGAGGGGCTGGGAGAGGTCGCGGCTGCGGTCGACCTCGACCGCCGGGGCGGCCGCCTGCGTCGTCTTCGTCTTGGTGGCCATCGCGTGAGGGTGGGTGGGGGTCTAGTAGACGTCGAGGAGGTAGCGGTGGTCGCGCTTGAGCGCGGAGAGGTACTCGCGGGCGTCGTCCTCGCCCTTGCCACCGTGCTCGGCGACGATCTCGGCGAGGGTCGCGTCGACGTCGGGGGCCATGCTCGTGGCGTCGCCGCAGACGTAGATCCGGGCGCCCTCCTCGAGCCACGCCCAGACGTCGCGCCCGGCCTGGCGGAGGCGGTCCTGGACGTAGGTCTTCGGCACCCCGGGGTCGCGGGAGAACACCGGGTCCAGACGGGTCAGGACGCCGTCCTTCAGCAGCTGCTGCCACTCGACCTGGTAGAGGAAGTCGCTGCGGAAGTTCCGCTCGCCGAACACGAGCCAGTTGCGCCCCTCGGCACCGCGGGCCTCGCGCTCCTGCAGGAACGCGCGGTACGGCGCCACGCCCGTCCCGGCGCCGACCATGATGATCGGCACGTCGTCGGCGGGCAGGCGGAAGTGCTCGTTCGCCTGGACGTAGACCGGGATCGTGAGGTCCTCCGCGTTGCCGATCCGGGCCAGGTGCCCGGACGCCACGCCGGTCCGCTCGCGGCCGTGCAGCGCGTAGCGGACGGTGCTCACCGTGAGGTGGGCCTCGTCGGGGGTGGCGGCAG
>JALRCL010000407.1 GCA_023268575.1 Patulibacter sp. | reverse complement strand
GAGCGTCGCGCCGGCCGGTTCCGCGAGCCAGACTGGTGGTCTGACCGAGGATCCGGGTGGTGCGAGGCGATGGGTCAGCGGTCTCATCCGCGCGCCGCGTCGTTCCGAAACAGGTCCTGAGCCCGCGCGACGGCGTGCCGGGCGCGCGCGGTCCCGGGCCCGGCGGAGCGCCGCGCCCGGGAGGCGGATCTACGAGCCGTAGGCGGAGACGATGCCCGTGGTGAGCACCGTCCGCGAGCCGTCGGCGAGGCCGACGCGGATGAGCTCTCCGCTCGGCGTGACGGTCAACGCCGCGGTGCCGCCGTCGACGCCCGAGAGCAGCTGCTCGTCGGGGGAGAGCAGGCGCCACGTGACCTTGCCGCGGCTGGAGACGGCGCCGATCCGGACGGGACCGGTCGTCTGCAGGCCGCTCTTGCGCTCGCGGAACTTCTGGGTGGTGGCGAGCACCGTGCTGCCGTTCGGGCCGATGCCGATCGCCGACACGAGCCAGCCCTTCGGCCGCCGCAGGAGGAGCTTCGAGCTGCGGTTCTTCGTGTTCAGCGATCGCAGGGTGGAGCGGCCGCCCTGGATCCGGGAGTAGACGATCCGGCCGCCCGCCCAGGTCGGGGAGAAGCTCACGCGGTCGCGCGTCAGCCGGCGGCGGTCGAGCTTCGCCCGGTTGCGCACGCTGTAGAGGTCGATGCCGCCGCCCTTGGCGTTGCGGTCGATGACGACCGAGCCGCCGCCGGGCACGACCGCCAGCTGCGAGACGGTCGTGGCGCGCAGCCGCGTGAGCGCGCCGTCGGCGAGCTTCACGAGCATGATCTTGCGGTTCTTCGTCTGCGCCGCGACCGTCGAGCCGTCGGCCGAGACGACGGCCTGGCGGCTGCAGGAGCTCGTCGCGACGGCACCGGGGGCCAGCAGGCGCGGCTCGCCGCCGGTGACGGGGACCGCGAAGAGGGCGTCGTCGGCGACGCTGTGGAAGAGGACCGTGCCACCGTCGGGCGTCAGGACGGGGCACCGTCCCGTGCCGACGACGGTCGGGTTCGTCGGGTCGTCGCCGAGCACCGCGATCGCGTTGTCGGCGCCGCGCTGGATGACGACCGCGGCCGGGGCGGTCGCGGCGGCGGCCAGGGGCACCAGCGCGCCGGCGGCGAGGGCCGCGGCGACCCGAAGGCGCCGCGCGCCGTCGGTCTGTGGGGGAGCACTCCGTCCGAGCATCGCGGGCAAGGGTCGCACACCGCGGCGCGCCCGCGTCGCAGGCGCGGGAACATCCGCCGCATGGATCTCGAGCTGCGCGGCCACGCGATCGTCCTCACCGGCGCCACCAGCGGGATCGGGGCCGCGGTGGCCGCGCGGCTGGCCGGCGAGGGCGCCCGCCTGCTGCTCGTCGCGCGCGACGAGGGGCGCCTGCGCGCGGCGCTCGGCACCCTGCCCGGCGGGCCGCACGCGACGCTCGCGCAGGACGTCACCGAGCCCGACGCCGGCCGGCGGATCGTCGCGGCGCACCTCGACCGGGTCGGGCGCCTCGACGGCGCGGTGCTCTGCGCCGGGGCGTCGCGCCGGGCGAGCGTCGAGGAGCTCACCGAGGAGGACTGGCGCGCGCAGTGGGAGCTCAACGTCCTGGCCGCCCACCGCTTCCTGCTCGAGGCCGCCGAGCCGCTCGCCGCGGCCGACGGCGGCGGCCGGGTCGTGCTCGTCTCGTCCTCCTCGGGCAAGCGGCCCTCGCCGAGCAACATGGCCTACGGCGTGGGCAAGTCGGCCCAGCTCGCGCTGTCGCGCGCGTGGGCCGAGCACCTGGCGCCGCGTGGCGTACGGGTCAACGCGGTCGCCCCGGGGCCGATCGACAGCGAGATGTGGCTGGCCCCCGGTGGTCTCGCCGACCAGGCGGCGGAGGCGTCGGGGATCGACCGCGAGGAGGCCCTGGCGCGCGCTCGGGCACGGGTGCCGCTGGGGCGCTTCGGCCGCCCGGAGGAGATCGCCGACGCGATCGCGCTGCTCGTCTCGCCCCGCGCGGGCTTCGCGACCGGCGCGGCGTGGTCGGTCGACGGCGGTTCGGTGCCGTCGTTCCTCTGATCCGCCGGCGCGCTAGCGGTCGCTCCCGGTGAGCCGCGGGATCGAGAGCAGCCGCTCGATCCGCGTCGTGCCGCGCGGCACCGTGGCCGTCACGCGCAGCTGCGGGCCCGGCTGCGGGTTGCCGCGCTGGGCCGCGGCCCGCACGACGGTCGCGCGGGCGCCGCGCGGCAGGCCCTTGAGGCGCAGCGAGAAGCGACCGCCGCTCGGCGCGACGATCGTGCGCGTGCCCCGGAGCCAGCTCGCGCTCGGGCGCTCGCCGACCTCCAGCGAGCCGCCGCTCGTCCCGCCGTAGGTCGGGATCCGCAGCAGCGCGGTCACGGTGCCGGAGCGCCGGTTGCGGATCGTGTAGGTCGTGCGGATCGAGCCGCGGCTGATCCGGTGGGCGACGTCGACGGTCAGGTCGCTCGCGCCGTCGCGGCCCTTCGCCGTCAGCGTCCCGCTCAGCGCGCGCGAGGCGTTGCGGTAGGCGCTCGGGACGGTCAGCGCGCTCTGGGCCTTGCGCGTGCGCCCGGGCTGGGTGTCGACGAGGACGCTCGACCCGCGCCGCAGCTCCAGGCCGAGCGACCCGGTGCCACGACCGCCCATGCTCGTCAGGGGCCGGCCGGCGGCGTCGAGGATCCGCGAGGGCTCGAGCCCGCCGGTCGTCAGCGGCGACCACGGCCGGACGATCGCCGCCTGGTAGCGCTCGGTCTCCACCGCGAGGCGGCCGAGGTCGGCGTCGTGCGCGGTGGCGTCGGGCAGCGGGGTCCCGGTCCCGGTCGCGAGTCCGCGGTCGGCGAGCTCGGCGAGGACGGCGGCGAACCGTGCGGTGCCCGTCAGGCCGTCGAAGGAGTCCGAGACGAGGTTGCTGCCGGTGAAGCCGTAGTCGGCGGCCGGCAGGATCACGGAGCCGGTCTGCACCGCGCGGCGCTGGTAGCGGCGGACGGCCTGCCGCACGAGCGCGCGTGCGGTGCCCGTCTGGTCCGACAGGCCCGGCGTGCCGGCCGATCCGGCGAGGCCGGCGGCGAACCCGCGCAGCGCCAGCGCCCAGTACTGCGTGAGCTGCAGCCGCTGGATGCCCTTGCCGGAGTCCCAGTTGAGGATCCCGGCGTTGCTCCAGTCGCCGAACGCGATCCGCCGCGTCCAGTTCCGCAGGCGCCGCTGGTCGGTGGTCGACAGCGGCGTCATGCCGGCCGCGACCGCCTCGTCGTAGTACGCCAGCGCGCCGAACGCGATCGATGCATACTCCGAGGTGTCGACCTGGTTGGCGGCGTTGCTCGCGGGCCGGTGCGGGGCGTAGCGGAAGCCCAGACCCTGAGCGAGGTTCGACGTGCCACCGGGGTACGCGGTCGTCCGGCTGTGCTGGAGGAACCAGCCGAGCTGCTGCGCGTAGTCCTGCCGCAGGAGGGTCGCGTCGCCGTTGACGGTCGCGTCTGCCGCGTAGACGTCCGCGTTCCAGTTCACCTGGTTCAGCAGCCGGCTCGGCGAGCGCCAGAACGGCGAGCGCGCGACGGCCGCGACGCGGTCCTGCACGAGGGCCCGGGTGCCGGCCGAGAGCCGCACCGCGTCCCGCGCCCGCCAGCTCGTGGCCAGCGCGCGCATCGCCACCGCGTCCAGCGCGTGGTGCATCGACGACGCGGTGCCGTTGAGGTCGGTGAACCCCGGGGCGTGGGCGGTGACGGTCCGCCCCTCCTGCACCGCCGGCGTGACCTGGCCGTCGAGCGTGGCGAGGTACATGTCGGTCGTGAGCAGGCGCGTGAGCGGCTCGACGCGGTCGGGCCGGGCCGCCGCGCCGGTCCGGCGGCCCGCGACCGCGGCGTAGGAGTGCAGCAGGAGCATCTCGGCGTTCAGGCGCACGCGCACGCTGCCGTCGACGACGTAGGCGCCCAGCGACGGGTTCCAGTACCGGTCCAGCGCCGTGGCCAGCGCGTCCGCGGCGGCCCAGAGGTCGCCGGGGTCGGCGGCCTGGAGCTGGCCCTCGGCCGTCTGGCTCGGCGAGCCGGTGACCGCGCCGCCGCCGGGCGTCGTGGTCGTCGGCGTCGTGCCGGTGCCCACCGGCGGCGTGGCCCCGCCGTCCTGAGCGGCGGCGGAGGCGGCCCAGACGACCCCGGACGCGACGGCGGTGAGGAGGACGGGGGAGGCGTGTCGGACGAGGCGGGACGGAGACACGCCGGGGCATGCTGCCGGATCATCCGGGCGGATGCGCCGGACCGCCGAGGACCCGCGGCCCCGACGGCCGCAGGGTGCGTCGCGGAGACGGCGGGGCCCGCGACGGGCGGCGCGACTAGCATCGGCGCCCTGCCGCGGACCGCGGCCTCCGCGACCCCCAGGACGCCCTCCGGTGACGAGCACGACGACCGACGATCCCCCGATCGGCAAGGAGTACCCGCCGCTGACCTACCAGGTCGGGAGGGAGAAGATCCGCGAGTACGCGCGCGCGGTCGGGGAGACCGATCCGCTGCACCTCGACCTCGCCGCCGCGCGGGCGGCCGGGCACGTGGACCTCGTCGCGCCGCCGATGTTCGTCGTCGTCTACACGTCGGAGGCGATCGGCGCGGCGTTCTTCGACCCGGAGGTCGGGATCGACTTCGCGCGGCTCGTCCACGGCGCGCAGGAGTTCCGTTGGCACCGGCCGCTGATCGCCGGCGAGGAGGTCGCGACGATCGTCCGCCTGGACGACGTCCGCGAGATCGCCACCGCCGGCCTCACCTCGTACGTCTTCGCGCACGAGACGACCGTCGGCGACGGCGAGGTCGTCTCCACGGGCCGGTGGACGAACCACGTCCGGGGAGCGGGCGCATGAGCGAGCAGCCGACCGAGGTCGTGCTCGAGGCCGGTGCGGAGCTGCCGGGCATCACCGTGACCCCGGACCGCTTCACGCCGGTCCGCTACGCGGGGGCATCGGGCGACTTCAACCCGATCCACGTCGACGACGAGTTCGCGCGGCAGGTCGGCCTGCCCGGCCGGATCCTCCACGGCCTCTGGTCGATGGCGCAGGTGGCGCGGGCGACGACGGAGGCCGCGCGCGCCGCGGGGCTGGCGGGCCCGGACGCGCTCGTGTCGCTGAGCGTCCAGTTCCGCGGTCTCGCGGTTCCCGACGAGGAGATCGTCGTGACCGGGAAGGTCGGGGAGGTCGTCGAGCAGGACGGCGTCCAGATCGCCGTCGTCGCGGCCACGGCGAAGCAGGGCTCGACGCGGATCGTCCGCAACGGCCGCGCCGAGCTGCGCCTGGATCCGCCGGCGACCGGCTGAGCGCTCGCCCGACGGTCCCGCGACCGCGGGCTCGGCCGAGGAGCCGGTCAGGCGCCGGGGGACGGCGGATCGCGGTGCCCGCCGTCCCGGCCGCGCGGGCCCGGGGCGGCGACGGTGCGGGCCCGCTGGTCCTCTGCGGCGATCGTCGGTTCGTCGCAGCTCCCCGCGGCCGGTGGGACGCGCGCCAGCTCCTCCGTCGCGGCGCGGACCGCCGCGCGCTCCTCCTGGACGGCGTGGTTCAGCTCCGCGCCGATGAGCAGCGCGACGCTCGTGAGCCACAGCCAGACGACGATGAGGATCGCCCCGGTGAACGCGCCGTAGAGCGCCGTGGAGTTGCCGACCTGGCCGAACCACTCCGAGAAGGCGATCGAGACGGCGAGCCAGATGAGCACGCCGACGAGGGCGCCCGGCGTGACGAGGTGGAACGTCCGGTCGCGGACGTCGGGCACGACGTAGTAGACGAGCGAGAAGCCGAGCATCGCCGAGAGCAGCGCGGCCGGCCAGCGCACGATCGACCAGATGAGCTGCGCGCTCTCGCCGAGGCCGATGAAGCCGAGCAGGTCGTCGGCGAAGCTCCCGCCGACGCCGACGAAGATGAGCGTCGTGATGGCGAGCGTCAGCAGGACGAACGTGAACGCCACGTCGAGGGCCTTGCGGTGCAGGAAGCTCCGTCCGTGCTGGACGCGGAAGACGACGTTCAGCGCGCGCCGCGCGGACTCCAGGACCCCGGTGGTGCCGTAGAGCGCCACGACGACCGAGAAGGCGACGCTCGTGGCCGCGCCGCTCTTGTTCTGCAGCGCCGCGTGGAGCGAGCTGTCGATCGGGTCGACGACCGACTTCGGCGCCACGTCGCGGAGGTACCCGACGATCGCGTCGTACGTCTCGGGGTACTGCCCGACGAGGCCGAGGATCGAGATCCCCAGCAGCATCGTGGGGAACAGCGACATGAGCGCGTAGTACGTCAGCGCCGACGCGTGCTGCGTGATCTGGTCGTTCCAGAACGCGACGGCCGTGCGCTTGATGATGCGGAGGACGCGGCGCACCGGTGGAGGGAGCTTGGCGCACCACGGGGCAGAACGCATCCCGGGCTCCACCGCGTCCGTCCCGCCGCCGGCTCAGCGCCGCAGCAGCAGCGCACCGACGAGCGCCACCGCTGCGGCCGGAGCGAGGAGCTGCGCGACGAACGTCGCGGGGCCCAGTGCGTCGGTCAGCAGCCGCTGGCCCTCGGCGCGGTCCAGGCCGCCGCGCCAGGCCAGCCACCCGAGCGCGATCGCGGCCAGCAGCGCCAGCGCCTGCGGCAGGTCGCGGTGGTCGGTCGGCGAGGGCAGGAGGCCGATCCCGGCGCTCAGGGCCAGCAGCAGCCAGAGGGCCGAGCCGACGTCGGGGCCGCGGTCGACGAGCCCGCGGGCGAGGTCGGCGGGGTCGTCGCCGACGGCGACCCCGGTGACGAGGACGCAGCCGAGGACGTAGACGACCACCGGCACGACGACGAGCGGGGCGAGCCCGATCGCCGCGCGCCCGGGCGCGCCGCCGAGGACCGGCAGCGGGGCGGTCCGGTAGCGGACCTCGCCGAGCAGCACGCCGCCGCCGGCCATCGGCCGGGGCGCGAACGGGACGAACCGCGTCACCCGCCCGAGCAGCGCCGTCGCCGCCAGGGCGTGGGCGCCCTCGTGCAGCGCCACGCCGGGGGCGAGGAACGCCCAGGTGCACCAGCGCCGCGCGCGGCCGCCGGCGACGGCACGCGCGACGAGCCGGTCGAGGACGGGACGTCCGAGGAGGTAGATGCAGCACAGCTCGACGGCCACGAGCGCGAGGACGAGCACGCGGGGGACGATCGCAGCAGACGCCGCGGTCCGGCGGCGCACCACGTCGGACCGGGCGCCGTCGGCGGCGCCGCTCGGTGGCTCGGTACGATCGTGGGACGGATGCTCACGCCCCGCCAGGAGCTGATCCTCGGCAAGGTCGTCGCCCACTTCGGCGAGACCGGGATGCCGGTCGGCAGCAAGACGCTCTCGGCCGACCCGGATCTCGGCTTCGGGCCCTCGACGATCCGCAGCGAGCTGGCGCAGCTCGAGGACCAGGGGCTGCTGAACCACCCGCACACCTCCGCGGGGCGGGTGCCGACCGACGCCGGGCACCGGTACTTCGTCGACCACCTGCTGCCCACGAGCGTCGAGCCGACCGCCGGCAGCCCGATCCGCCTGGAGCTCGTGCAGCGCGAGCTCGACGAGGCGATGCGGGTCACGAGCGAGACGCTCTCGGCCGTCACCGACCTGCTGGCGGTCGTCACCGCGCCCCCGGTGACGACCGCCACGATCCGCCACGTCGAGGTCCTGCTGCTGCAGCCCCAGGTCGTGATGGTCGTCGTGATCACCTCCAGCGGCGAGGTCGCCAAGCGCGTGATCACCTTCCCCGGCCCGGTCGACGCGGGCCTGGCGAGCTGGGCGAAGGAGTACCTCAACGACCGGCTCGTCGGCATCGGCCTCGGTGCGCGGATGCTCCGCGCGCGGATCGACGATCCCGGCCTCGGGGCGAGCGAGCGCGCGTTCCTCGCCGCGCTGCGCCCCGCCTTCGACGGCCTCGGCGGCGACGAGTCCGCGGTCGCGGGCGTCTACGTGTCCGGCGCCGCGCGGCTGCTCAGCGCCTCGCGCGCGACGGAGGTCGCCCACCTCGACGCGCTCGTCGACGAGCTCGAGCGCCGCGCGACGCTCCTGCAGCTCCTGCGGCAGGCGCTGACCTCCTCCGACGTCACGGTCCGGATCGGGGCCGAGAACCCGCTGCCGGCGCTGCGCTCGCTCGCGGTCGTCGCCGCGGGCTACGGCCCGCCGCAGCGCAAGCTCGGCAGCGTTTCGGTCATCGGCCCGGTCCGGATGGACTACCCGCAGGCGATCCGGGCGGTCCGCGACGTCGCCTTCCAGCTGTCACGCTACGTCGAGGAGCTCTACGAGGTCCCATGAGCCAGACCGTGCCCCGCGACCCCTACGAGGTGCTCGGCGTCCCGCGCGACGCCGACGACGCCCAGATCAAGAAGGCGTTCCGCCGCCTGGCGCGGACGCTGCACCCGGACGTGAACCCGGACGACCCCGAGGCGCAGGAGCGCTTCCGCGAGGTCGCCGAGGCGAACGAGATCCTCTCGGACGCCGAGAAGCGCGCGACGTACGACCGCTTCGGGCACGACGGGCTGCGCCAGGCCGGGATGGGGCCGAGCTTCGAGGGCTTCGGCTCGCTGTCGGACCTCTTCGGCGCGGTCTTCGGCCAGGCGTTCGGCGGGGGCGGCGGACCGGTCGGGCCCCGTCCCGGCGGGGACGTCGCCGTCCAGGTCGAGATCGACCTCGCCGAGGCGATGAGCGGCACCCGGACCGAGGTCGAGATCGAGGTCGTCGCCCGCTGCGACACCTGCGACGGCCGGCGCGCGGCGCCCGGCTCGCGCCTGACGACCTGCCAACGCTGCGGCGGTCACGGCGTCCTGGACCAGGTCAACCGCACGCCGTTCGGCGAGATGGTCCGTCGCGTCACCTGCGACGTCTGCCAGGGCCAGGGGCAGATCCCCGAGGAGCCGTGCCCGGACTGCCGCGGCCGGGGGCTGAAGGCGGTCGAGCGGACGCTCACCGTCGACGTGCCGGCGGGCATCGCCGACGGGCAGCGGATCCGGCTCTCGGGCCGGGGCCACCAGGGCGACCCGGGGGCGCCCGACGGCGATCTCTACGTCGTCGTCGCCGTCCGCGACCACGACCGCTTCGTCCGGGACGGCGACGACCTCGTCACCGTGATCCCGGTGCCGGCGCCGCTGGCCGCGCTCGGCACCACGGTGACCGTCGACGCGCTCGACGAGCCGCTCGAGGTCGAGGTGCCGGCCGCCACGCAGCCCGGCACGACCGTCCGCCTGCGCGGTCGCGGCATGCCCCGCGTCGGCGGCGGCCGCCGCGGCGACCTCCACGTCGTGGTCGACGTCGTCGTGCCGCGCCACCTCACGGCGCGCCAGCGCGAGCTGCTCGAGGAGCTCGCCGGCTCGATCGAGGAGCGCCAGCTCCACGACGACGAGTCGGTCGTCGGGCGGCTGCGGCGGCTCTGGCGCAACCGCTGATGATCCGGCTGGCCCTCCGCGTCCGGCGCGAGGACGCCGAGGTCGTGCTGGCCGAGCTCGCCGACCTCGCGCCGTCCGGCGTCGAGGAGCGCGACCTCGGCGCGACGATCGAGTACGCGGTCTACGGCACGCCCGGCGAGCTGCCGACGCTGCCGGCGGTCGAGGCGGCGATCGGCGGCGCGCTCGTCGAGGTCGTCTCCGAGGAGGTCGCCGACGACTGGGCCGACCGCTGGCGCGCGTTCCACCAGCCGGTGCTCATCGCGGGGCGCCTGCACGTCCGCCCGCCGTGGTCGCCGCCGCGCGACGAGGACGGCGTCCGCGAGCTCGTCGTCGACCCGGGCCGCGCGTTCGGCACCGGCGGCCACGGCACGACGCGGCTCTGCCTCGAGCTGCTCGTCGGCCTCGAGGCCGACGCCGCGCGCGGGCGCGTCCTGGATCTCGGCTGCGGCTCCGGGGTCCTGGCGATCGCCGCCGCGCAGCTCGGCTGGGCACCGGTCCTCGGGGTCGACCACGAGGAGGCGTCCGTCGCCGCGACGCGCGAGAACGCGGCCGTCAACGGGGTCACCGTCGCGGCCGAGCGCTTCGACCTGCTGCGCGACGGCGCCGCGACGGCCCCGGCCGGCGAGGGGCCGCTGCTCGTGCTGGCCAACCTCCTGCGGCCGCTGCTGCTGCGCGTCGCCGCGGACGGCTTCCGCGACGCCGACGGCGCGCCGGTGGCGCCCGATGCGCTGATCGCCTCGGGCCTGCTCGTCCACGAGGCCGACGAGGTCGCCGCCGCCTTCGCGCGCCTCGGGCTCGTCGAGGCGGACCGCCGCGACGACGGCGAGTGGGCGGCGCTGCTCCTGCGCCGCGCGGCCGCCTGAGGCGGGTCGCGCCGATCCTCGGGTCGTCGCCGTTCGCCGGCGGCGATCGCGGAGCGCGTCCGGGACTCGAACCGCGCCGGGGTCCGCGCGGGGTCCTCGTGACGGTCGCGCGAAGGTGCTGTGATCCGTCCGGGCGCGGCGTATGATCGGTGACGCATGACCCGTGCTGCGGTCGACGGTGCCCTGTTCCACCCGACCCAGCTCGCCGACCCGTTCGACGAGCGAGAGGAGCGCGGCGCATGCGAATCCATCCAGATCCCGAGGAGACCATCCTGAGGCGACGGCTCGAAGTGCCGTACGAGGTCGCCGTGCAGCTCAGCGACGCCGGCGAGGCCGGCTTGCGCGCGTTGGAGGAGCACGTCGACTGCGACGTCTTCCTGCGCGGCAACCAGCTGACGCTCGACGGCGAGGCGGAGGCGGTCCAGCGTGCTGCGACCGTGGTTCGCGAGCTGACCACGCTGGCCGAGGGCGGCCACCGGCTCGAGGCGGGCACCATCCCCGCCGTCGGGTCCGCCCTGAGCGCCGCGCAACGACCCGCCGAGGTCCTCGGCGACGTCGTCTGGCAGCAACACGACAGCCGGATCGTCCCGAAGACCGCGCTGCAGAAACGGTACGTCGACGCGATCCGTCGCAACACGGTGACCTTCGGCATCGGTCCCGCGGGCACGGGCAAGACCTTCCTCGCCGTGGCGATGGCGGCCAACGCCCTCGCCCGGCACGAGGTCAAGCGGATCATCCTCACGCGCCCCGCCGTCGAGGCGGGGGAGCGCCTGGGCTTCCTGCCCGGCGACCTCATGCAGAAGGTCGATCCGTACCTGCGCCCGCTC
>JALRCL010000165.1 GCA_023268575.1 Patulibacter sp. | reverse complement strand
GTCGACGATCCGCGCCACGACCTCGCGCGTGTCGAACGGGACCTTCAGGTCGGCGGAGACGATCCCGAGCAGCTCCTCCGGGTCGTGCAAGGGCTCCTCCACGAGCGTGGCGGGGGTCCTCGGGCCGGGACCCTGCTTGCGCCAGTTCAGCCGGCGGACGATGTCGCGGCCGATCCGCAGCGCGTCCGGCTCGTCCTCGGCCAGCGCGTCGGCGAGCCCGGAGACGGTGGCGTGCATCTCCGCGCCGCCGAGCTCCTCGTCCCCGGAGACCTCGCCCGTGGCCATCTTCACGAGCGGCGGGCCCCCGAGGAAGACCTTCGCGCCGCCCTTCACGAACACCGTGTAGTCGCACATCCCCGGGATGTAGGCGCCGCCGGCGGTCGAGTTGCCGAAGACGATCGCGATCGTCGGGATCCCGGCCGCCGAGAGCCGCGTGAGGTCGCGGAACATCTGCCCACCGGGGATGAAGATGTCCAGCTGCGTGGGCAGGTCCGCGCCGCCGGACTCGACGAGGTTCACGAGCGGCAGCCGGTT
Source organism: Patulibacter sp. (assembly GCA_023268575.1). Taxonomy (GTDB): domain Bacteria; phylum Actinomycetota; class Thermoleophilia; order Solirubrobacterales; family Solirubrobacteraceae; genus Patulibacter. The sequence continues at coordinate 5,010 of JALRCL010000165.1, read as the reverse complement.
CTCGAGCGCGATCTCGCTCGCCCGCAGGACCTTGCGCAGCGTGAACGGGTTCGAGGCCCCGCCGCGGATGGTCGGGTCGTTCGCGGTGACGACGCACTCGACGCCCTCGACGACCCCGATCCCGGTGACGACGCTGCCGCCGACGGCGAAGTCGCTGCCGTGGCCGATGAACGGCTGCAGCTCCAGGAACGGGCTGTCGCGATCCACGAGCAGCTCGATCCGCTCGCGGGCCAGCAGCTTGCCCCGCTTCCGGTGGCGAGCGACGTACTTCTCGCCCCCGCCGGCGCGGACGCCGTCGAGGAGCTGCTCGAGCTCCTCCAGCCGCTGCTCCATCGCCGCGCGGTTGGCGGCGTGGCTCTCGGAGCGCGGGTCGATCGCGGTCGCCGTCACGCCGCCAACCTAGGTCAGCGGTGGGACCCCATCCTGTCCGAGTTCCACAGCTCCCGCGGGCCGCGTTGGCCCTCCCCCACGTCGCGCCGGTCAGCGGTGGGGGTCGGCGTGGCGCAGCCCGTCGCGGATGAGCAGCGCGGCGTGGAGCTCGACGCGCCGCTCGTCGAGCGACCGTCCGAGCGCGGCCTCGCACTGGCGCAGGCGGTTGCCGACGGTGTTCGGGTGCACGCCGAGACGCTCGGCGGTGCGCCCCACGTGCGACCCTTCGCGCAGGAACGTCGCGAGGGTCGCACGCAGGCGCACCGTCGCATCGTCGTCCCCGTCCAGATCGGCGAGCTCGCGCCGGGCGAACCGGCGCGCGAGGGCGGGCTCGGCGGCGAGCAGGCCCAGCAGGCCGGACCGTTGCCACGACACGACCGTCCCGGCCGGCCGTCCGGCGGCGCGGGCCAGCCGGCGGGCGGCGAGCGCCTCCTCGTGCGTCTCGCGGAAGCCGGCGATGCCCTGCGCCGGCTCGCCGAGCGCGACGCTCACCCCGTCGCGCCGCAGGAGCCCGGGCCGCGGCTCGGGGCCCGCGGCGGCCGGCGTGACCCACGCCCAGGCCACGCGCTGGCTCGTGCGCAGCACGAGCGGGCGCCCGTCGCCGTGCTCGGCGGCGACCTGCTCGGCGGCCCGCTCCAGGCGGGCCGGGGCGGTCGCCGCGTCGTCGCCGACGGTCCACAGCACGACGCCGAGGTGCCGCCCGGCGAGGTCGCGGCCGAGCGTGCGCCCCGCGGCGTCGACGTCGATCGGCTGGCCGTCGAGGACGTCCCGCACGACGTCGGCGCGCTGCGCGTCGAGGCTGCGCCGCCAGCGGTCGCGCTCGGCGTGGTACTCCTCGACGACCCGTCCGACGATGACGTCCATGTAGGCGAACAGCAGCTCGCCCGCGGCGTCGCGCGCGGCGAGGCGCACGTCGCGATCGGGCGTCCGCTCGTCGAGCGTCCGCATCCACAGGCGCCAGAGGACGCCCTGACCGACGCGGTAGGTCCGCAGGAGCACCGGGAGCCCGATCCCGCGCCGGACGTACATCCGCGCGTGCTCGAGCGTCGCCTCCGGGACGTGGACCTCGTGCGGCGGGATGCCGCGGCGCACGGCCCGCGCGTGGGCGGCGAGCAGCTCCTGCACGCCGCTCGTGCTCTGGCTCGTCACCGCGGCGGCGTCGGGCAGCTCCGGGACGCCCTCGTGGATCTCGGCCGCGGTTCCGGGCGCGAGCTCGGCCGCGGCGTGCTCGAGGAACGCCGCGGCGTCGTCGATCGCGCGCTGCACCTGACCGGGCCCGATCGTCGCGTCGCTCACGGCGCGCAGCGTACCGACGGCTGGGCAGGTGCCACACGCGCACCCGCTCGTGCTGTGGACCTTCGCGGCCGTGCCCGCCCGCGGCGGACGTATCGTCGACAGCGCCGACGCCCCGCGCGCCCGGACGGCCCCGGGGCCCGCGGCGAGCGCGTCGGATCGCCCGCCGACGTCCTGGAGCCCCGATGAGCACCGACCACCCCGCGATCCTCACCTGTGCGATCTCCGGGTCGCTCGCCGACCGCGACCAGTGCCCGGCGATCCCGTACACGCCGGCGGAGTACGCGGCCGAGGCGCGGCGGATCGTCGACGAGGGCGGGGTCCACATCCACATCCACGCCCGCTCGCCCGACGGTCGCCCGAGCTACGAGATCGAGGACTTCGGGGCGATCTCGCAGGCGATCCGGGACGAGGTCGGAGACGCCGCGATCATCAACTTCTCGACCGGCACGATCGGCGTCTCGGTCGAGAAGCGGATCGCGTACCTCGAGGCGTGCCGGCCCGAGGTCGCCGCCCTGAACATGGGCTCGATGAACTACGCGAAGTACTCCGCGCGACGCAAGGACTTCGTCTTCCAGACGATCTTCCCGAACCCGTTCGACGAGATCGTCGCGCTGCTGCGGGCGATGCGCGAGCTCGGGATCAAGCCCGAGCACGAGTGCTTCGACATCGGGCACGTCGGCAACCTCGCGCCGCTCATCGACATGGGCCTGCTGGAGGGTCCGCTGCACGCCGACTTCGTCATGGGCGTCACCGGCGGCATCCCGCCGACGGCGCGCAACCTCGCCGCGATGGCCGACAACCTCGCGGTCGTCGGGGAGGCGCTGCCGGTCGCCGACGGCCCGGCCGGCGAGCGGCGGACGCACCACTGGGGCGTCATCGGGATCAGCCGCGTCCAGTGGACGATGCTCGCCGCGGCGCTCGCCCTCGGCGGCTCGGTCCGCGTCGGGCTCGAGGACAACTTCTACCTGCCCGACGGGACGATGGCCCGCTCCAACGGCGAGCTCGTCGCGAAGGCCCGGGGGCTGATCGAGGACAGCGGCCGCCGCCCGGCGACGGTCGCCGAGGCACGCGCGGCGCTCGGGGTGCCGCAGCGCGGCGCTTGACCGCGGGGCACCCCGGCGGCAGCGACGGGCGCTCGCGCGCGACGGGCGTCCGCCACGCAGCCGTCGATCCCGTGCGGACCGTGCCGGGGCGCGCCGGGCGTCCGCCAGGCAGGCGTGGCCGGGTCGGGCCGCTCAGCGCGACAGCCGCAGGACGGTGCGCCCGCTCGGCACCGTGACGCGGATGCGGCGCCCGCCGATCGTCGCGTTGGGGAGCTTCGTCGTGCTCGTGCGCACGATCGCGCCCTGCGCGGGCGCGCCGTCGACGGTCAGCCGCCAGGCCCGGCCGCGCTCGGCCTGTCCGCCGGTCGCCATGCCCGTCCAGAGCTCCACGATCCCCCTGCCCGAGGTCTCCACGACGAGCCGATCGTCGCTCGCGCTGACCTCGCGGATCGCCGGGACCGCCGCCATCACGCGCGGGCGGCCGAGGTCCTGGGCGATGCCGGTGCCCCGGCGCAGCCCGCCGTCGGCGGCCAGGACGCCCCAGCCGTAGTCCTTCGTGGCGTGCTGCTTCCAGACCCAGATGATGCCGCCGGCCCGGGTCCGATCGAGCTCGTCGAGCTGCCAACGCCGGTAGCTCTCCCACACGCCGCCGCCGGCGCCGGCGAACTCGCCCGGCACGAGCGCAGCGCCGAGCGCCTTGGCCTGGCCCTGCAGCCGCGTGTACTCGCGCTTCAGGGCACCGGCGGTGGCCCCGGTCGGCCCGCCGCCGGTGTAGACGTCGGTGTAGACGTGCGGCGCGAGGACGATCTGGTCGTCGCCGAGCGCGGAGACGGAGCCGCCGACCGGGTCCAGCCAGACCGGGCCGGTGTAGCCGTCGGCCCGCAGGCGCTGGATCATGCGCCGGTAGAACGGGAACAGCTGGTTGGTCGCCCACGCCGCCTCGGTGCCGGGGCGGGGCGTGCGGGGCTCGTTGTAGAGCTCGATGCCGGCGAATCCCGGACCGATCCGCCGACCGGTGGCGGTGACCGCCGAGACGGCGTCGGCGTACCACGACTGCAGCGGTCGGCCGGCGACGGTGCGGTTGGAGAAGAACGAGTCCGCGGCGGCGGCGGCGCACGGGGTGAGGTAGTACGACTGGCCCTGCAGCGCGCCGGAGACGGTGTCGCACGAGGCACCCTGCGTCGCGACGGCCCAGCGCGGGGCGCCGTCGGACTCCGCGCTGAACGGCTGCCCCAGCCCGGCGGCGTAGCGGTCCTGGTGCATGTCGAGCAGGACGTAGACGCCGCGCTCCGCGTACGCCCGGCCGACCCGCTCGACCTGGGCGAGGTACGCCTGGTCGATGACGCCCGCGCGCGGCTGGATCCGCGACCACGAGAGCCCGAGCCGGACGACGGTCAGGCCGAGTGCCTGGGCCTGCGCGGCGTCGGCGGCGCCGACCGGCACGGTGCCGTGAGCGCCGGCGTAGTCGATGAGCGCCGCGACGTTCGCCCCGCGCAGCTCGACGCGCCGACCGTCGGCGGTCTGGAGCATCCGGTGACCGCCCTCGGCGGGACCGACGGTCAGGGCCTCGGGCGCACCGATCCGCCCGACGCCGCTGCGGAGCTTCGACTCGCGCCGAGCGCGGCTTCCGAGCCCGCTGACGGTGGCGTGGCGCCGCGATGCGGCGGTCGCGGCGACGGAGCTCGCCAGGCGCCGCTCCTTCGCGCTCGCCGACGCGGCGGCCGCTGGCTGGGCGGAGACGGCGGGAAGCGCGGCGGCGAGGGCGAGCCCCGCGAGCGCCCAGGGCGCGGTCGCCCGGCGGCGCGGGTGCAGGGGGACGGACGAGCGCACGCGTCTCATGCTGGCAGACCGGGAAGCGCTGCGCGACGCACGTCGACGGATCTCGGCGCCGCCTCCCGCGCCCGGTCAGGACGGGCCCGCCGCCGGCCCGACGGCGACCCGCAGGTCGATCCGCCGGCCGCGCGGCAGCGCGAGCGTCGCGACCCGTCGGACCGTGGGGTCCAGCCGGTCCCGACCGACCCGCGACACCCCGACGCGTGCGTTCCCGGGCACCGACGCGCTCCACGACGCGCCCCGGGCGGGGTGGACGAGGAGGACCGTCCGCCCGCCCCGACGCTCGACGGTCGTCGTGGCCTCCTCGCCGAGCGGGATCCGCCACCGCCGGACGGCTGCGCGCCGCGACGACCCCGAGACGCGGAAGCCCTCGACGCCGAAGCGCAGCCGCAGCCGGGCGCCGGCCGCG
>JALRCL010000013.1 GCA_023268575.1 Patulibacter sp. | reverse complement strand
GCCTTCTCGCGGATCGAGCAGGTGTTGAAGAGGTTGAGGTCGGCGCCCTCGGCCTCGGTGGCCTCGCCGTAGCCGAGCGACTCGAGCATGCCCTTCATGCGCTCCGAGTCGTGCTCGTTCATCTGGCACCCGAACGTCGTGACGTGGTACCGCTTCTGGGTCTCGACGGTGCTCATCCGCGCACCGGAGGGTAGCGCGGGCGGCGGGTCGCAGCGCGGACGGCGCCGCGACCCGCCGCCCCGCGGATCAGCCGATGCGGACGGTCGCGGAGCGCTGCGTGGAGATCCGCTTCACGGTCCGCCGGAGCGTCCACGTCCCGCTGAGCCGCGTGCCCTCGACGACCTTCACCCGCAGCGCGCGGCGCTTCACGGTCCCGACGCCGACGACGGCCCCGGTCCGGCGCGACCGCAGCTCGACGGCGTACGTGGCGGCACCCGGGAACGGCGCACGGCGCACGGTGACCCGACGGACCTTCGCGCTCTTGCCCGCCTTGCCGGCGGGGCCACGATCGCCCTTCGGGCCCGCGGGCCCGGCGGCGCCCGTCGCCCCGGTCGCCCCGGTCTCGCCCTGGGGACCGGCCGGCCCGGCCGGTCCGGTCTCGCCCTGGGCGCCGCTCCCGCCGCCGGACGAGGCCGGCTGGCTCTCGAACGTGAGGGTGAACCCACCGAAGGTGTTCGGCGTGCGGTTGGGACCGCTGCCGACGGCGTAGCCGCCGAAGATGTCCGTGGCGACGCTCGGCACGAACGAGACCGTCGTCGTCCCGTCCGGGTTCTCGACCGGCGGCGTCGCGGTGAAGTCCAGCGAGAAGACCGGCAGGCGGCCGTAGCTGGTGGCCGTGGTTCCCGCCGTGTTGGTCGCCTTGGAGCCCGACGCGTAGAGCTTCGCGACGGTCGTGCCGTCGAAGACGACGGTCGGATTCTCGATCGACAGCGTGTAGTCCTGGCCGCCCGGGTTGCCGGCCGGCGGGGACACGGACGCCAAGCGCCCGAGCAGGTTGACCCGACCGACCTTCGTGTCGGGATCGAAGTCGCCGTTGGCGACCGGGAAGTTCCAGCTCAACGCGGAGCCGTCCGGCGCGCCCGGCAGCAGCGGCGAGGAGCCCCAGGCCGCGCCCCACGTCGTCACCGTGGCGGTGTGGGAGCCCATCGCCGAGTTGCCGGACCGCAGCACGTAGCCCCAGTAGGTCCGCTCGGTGTTCGCCGGCGCAGCGGTGTTGAACGACCGCACCGTCGACCAGTTGAGGTTGCCGCTGGTGACGGTCTCGGGCGCCGCCGAGGCGGACGGCGCGGCGGTGGTGAGGCCGGCGAGGGCGAGCAGCGGCAGCGCCGCTGAGCGACGCACGCGGGTGGAACCGAGCATGGAGAACCCCTTGGGTGGAAGTCGCGCGACCGGTGGTGCGCCGCACGTCGAGCCGCCCGCCCGGCGCGGGCCAGCGAGCGTTCTGGGTACCCTAACACGCTCGGTCTTCGGCCGTCCTAAGACGAAGTGCCTCCCCCGGGACGTGCCCGGCCCTCAGTCGTCGCCGCGCTCGTAGGCCCGGACGGCCTCGTAGGCGAGCTCGAGCGAGAAGCCCCGGGTCGCGAGCATCCGGAGGGCCTTGCCCCGGGCCCGGTCGTCGTCGAGCGGCGCTCCGCGCAGGCGCTGGCGCAGCAGCGCGAGCGCGCGTCCCGCGTCGCCCTCCTCGTCGGGCTGCGCGAGGCCCTGCTCGATCAGCGGCTCGGCGATCCCGACGCGGCGCAGGCCGTCGGCGATCCGCTGGCGTCCCCACCCGTCGATCGACCGGCGGTCCTCGACGTAACGCTGGGCGTAGCGCGCGTCGTCGATGTACCCGAGCTCCCGGAGCTCCGCGAGCGCGC
>JALRCL010000150.1 GCA_023268575.1 Patulibacter sp. | reverse complement strand
AGCTCGCGTGCGAGCCAGGGCTCGGTGACGGCCTCCTCGTCGGCCAGCACGCGGTCCTGGGCCGCCGCTGTGGCCACGTCGAGCGCCTGCCAACGGGCGAGCCACTCCCGGTCGGGCGTCGCCTGCGCCAGCCGGGGCGCGACCGCCTCCAGCAGCGGACGGGGGGCGGCCACGACGAGGTCGCTCAGCGCCCCGTCGGGGTCCTGCCAGGCGCCGTCGGCGCTCACGTGGACCTGCGGGACCTCCGGGTCGAGCCCGGCGAGCCACGTGCGCAGGGGCTTGCTCGTGGGCAGGTCGCCGAGGCGCAGCACGAGATCCGGTGCCGGCACCGCGGTCGGCGTGCGCAGGAGCGCGTCGTAGCGGCTGACCGCGGCACCCCCGCGGCGCGCACCGGAGAGCGGGTCGGCGAGGAGCGGGAGTCCGAGCAGCTCGCAAAGGGCGGCCAGCGCCGGACCCAGGGCCGGGTCCTCCTCGTGGCGGCCGGCGACGACCACCGTCCGAGGGTGGCGCAGCAGGAGCGCGGCGAGTGCGACGACCGCGGGCTCCTGCGCGGTGCCGTGGGCCCCGTGGCGGCGGACCCAGGGTGCGGCGTCGGCACGGCCGGCCGGCAGCGGTGGCGGGGGCCCCGGCGCGACCAGCGGCTCCCGCAGGGGGAGGTTCACGTGCACGGGTCCGCGGCCACCGCCGGCGGCGCCCGTGGCCGCAGCGAGCATGCGGGCGGCGAGCGCACGGACCCGGCGCACGTTCGCCGCGTCGGCGACGTCGACGGCGAGGTCGGCGTCCATCCGGGTGGCCGGGCCGAACAGCCGTGGCTGGTGGATGGTCTGCCCGGCGCCGACGTCCTGCAGCTCCGCGGGTCGGTCGGCGGTCAGGACGATCAGGGGAAGGCGGGCGTGGTGGGCCTCGAGCACCGCGGGGTGCAGGTGCGCCCCGGCGCTGCCCGACGTGCAGCACACGAGGACCGGCGCGCCGGTCGCCTTCGCGAGGCCCAGGGCCACGAAGCCCGCAGCGCGCTCGTCCACGACGCTGTGGGCCGTCAGCCCGCCGTGCGCGGTGAGGGCGGCGAGGATCGGCGTGTTGCGCGAGCCCGGCGAGGTGACCGCGTGCGCGGTTCCGCCGCGGACGAGCTCGTCGACGAGGACCCGGACGAGGAGGCGGCTGCCGTGCCCGTCGCGGAGCGGCTCATGGGCGGCGGGATCCGGAGCGTCCGGCACCCGCGCACTGTCGCAGACGTCGAGCGCGCGCGTCGCCCCGACGAGGGTCGTCCTCTGGCAGGCTGGAGCGATCGCCGAGACGCCCCGCACCCCGATCGTCGCCCTCCACGGCTTCGGTGGCTCCGCCCGGTCGTGGGACGGGGTCGCGGAGCTCCTGGGCGCCGACGGCACGGCGCTGCACGCCGTCGATCTGCGGGGGCACGGCGAGCGCGCGTCGGCGCGCCCCGTCGACCTCGACGCGGTGCTCAGCGATCTCGACGCGGATCTCGATCACGTCGCGCCTGGCGCCCCGGTGGCGCTCGCGGGCTACTCGATGGGCGGGCGAGTGGCGCTGCAGCTGGCGCTCGCGCGACCCGAGCGGGTCTCGGCGCTCCTGCTCGTCTCGTCGACGGCGGGGATCGAGGATCCGGCCCACCGGGCGCAGCGGCGTGCGACCGACGACGCGCGGGCGCGGGAGCTGGAACGGGACGGGCCCGGGGCGTTCGCGGCGCGGTGGGTCGAGCTCCCGCTCTGGGACGGCGACCCGGCCGTGGTGCGCGAGCAGCAGCGGCGGGAGCTCGAGGCCGGCGACGTGGCCGGCCTCGCCGCGGCGCTACGCGGTCTGAGCCCGGGCGCGGTACCGGCGGTGTGGCATCGACTGCCGACGCTTCGGCCGCCGCTGACGGTCCTCGTCGGCGGTCGCGACGCTCGCTACCGGGCGCTCGGTCGACGGCTGGTCGCGGAGGCGCCGGATCCTGCGCGCGAGATCGTGGTCGCGGGCGCTGGCCATGGCCTGCTGCGCGAGGCGCCGGCCGCGGTGGCTGCGGCGCTGCGCGCGCTCTGAAGCTTCGGTGGCGGTCATCGGGGGGTCCTTCCGGGGTGGGGGAGTCCCAGGAGGTGATCGGCGGTCGACTGGTCGACGAGGCCGTCGGCCCGGAGGCCACGGTCCGCCTGCCAGCGGGCGAGCGCCGCGCCCGTGCGGGGGTCGTAGACCCCGGTCGCCTCGTCGGCCTGGAGGTAGCCGTCGGCGACCAGCCGCTGCTGCACCTTCGCCGCGTCGGCGGCGGGGACCCCGACGATGCCCGTGGTGGAGAGCGCGACGGCTGACGCGACGGCGAGGGGCCGGGCGGCGGCGGCGACGCGCTCGGCGGGGCGGCGAGCGAGACGTGCGAGCTGGTCGGTGCGGTCTGACACTGGCGATGACTCCTGGGGGAGTGGAATCGATCGCGGTCATCCTCTCGCGCGGACATGAAGGAGACCTCAGGATCCTGCAGCGACTTCGTCAACGTGGCACCGCGCCGCTCGTCCTCGTCGCCGGGGCGGGCTGAGCGGGCCGGCGCGGGCTAGGCGAGCGGTGGGAGGCCGCGGGCCTCGCGGCCGGTGTCGCGCAGGCGGCGCGCGATCGCCATGTCCTCCGCGTTCGGCTCGCCCTCGATGCCCGGCCCCTCGAAGATCACCGGCAGCCCGCCGAAGCGCGGCTCGCTGAGGACCGCGGCGATCCCGTCCTCGCCGATCTCGCCGGTGCCGAGCGGGGCGTGGCGGTCCCGGTTGGAGCCCAGGGGCGTCTGCGAGTCGTTGACGTGCACGCAGCGCAGGCGGTCGAGCCCGAAGGCGGCGTCGGCCTGGGTGAGGACGTCGTCGAGCGCCGAGGCGCTGCGCACGTCGTAGCCCGAGGCCAGCAGGTGGCAGGAGTCCAGGCAGAGCCCGATCCGGTCGTCCCCGCCGGAGACCTCGAGCAGCCGGTGCAGCTCCTCGAAGGACCGGCCGAGCGTGCCGCCGGCCCCCGCGGTGTCCTCCAGCAGCAGCGGGCAGCGCTCCGACTCGGCGAGCGCCTCGCGGAAGACCGAGCCGCAGCGCTCGATCGCCTCCCCGACGTCGCCGCCCTTCGCCGAGCCCGGGTGCAGCACCACGCCGTCGGCGCCGATCGCGTCGCCGACCCGCAGGGAGTGCGTGATCGCCGTGAGCGACTTCTCCCGCAGCTCGGGGTCGTCGGTCCCGGCGTTGGCGAGGTAGAGCGCGTGGATGACGACGCTCTGGATCGGCGAGGCGTCGAGCGCCTCGCGGAACGCCGTGATCGCCTCGTCGGTGTGGTTCGTCGGCGCCCACCGGCGCGGCGACTGGCTGAAGATCTGAATCGCCTCGCAGCCGCGCTCGACGCCGCGCTCCACGGCCTTCGGGAGCCCACCGGCGGGGGAGACGTGGAGGCCGAGGAGGGGGACGTCGGTGCGCTCAGCGGACATGCGGGGGCGACACTAGTGGCCCGCCCGCGCGGCCGCCCGCAGGCTCCGTCCGGCCGGCTAGACCAGGCCCGGGGTGCGCGGCACGCTGATCGTGCCGTCCTTGGCGATGAGGCGCACGGCGAGGTCGCCGAGGCTCGTGTCGCCGATCCCGACGGCGTCGAGCGCGGCGGGCTCGAACATCGAGAGCGTCGCCAGGCCGCAGGCGTCCCGCAGGCGCAGCGCGGCCGCCGCATGGACCGCGGCGGCGACGCCCAGCGGCCCGTCCCAGGTCGACGCGAGGAGCACGTCGGCGCGCGTGGAGCGCGCGAGCGTCGCGCGCGCGAGGAGCCCGCCGATGCCGCCGCTGCGGCCCACCTTCAGGACGACGGCGTCGGCGGCCCCGGAGGCGATCGCGCCCGGCTCGTCGGCGGTCTCGTCCATCGCCACGCGGACCGGCAGCCGGTCGCGGATCATGCGGAGGTCCTCGATGCCGTGGACCGGCTCCTCGACGAGCTCCACCCCGTACGGGGACAGCGTCGCGATCGCGCTCAGCGCCTCGCCCGTCGACCATGCGCCGTTGGCGTCCAGCCGCAGCGCCACGTCGGGGCCGACGGCGTCCCGGACGGCACGCAGGCGCGCCTCGTCGTCCTCGAGCCCGACCTTGAGCTTCACCGTCTCGAACCCGGCGTCGGCGGCCTCGCCGGCGCGGTCGGCGGCCTCGTCGGGGTCGACCGCGCCGATCATGGCGTTCACCGGCACCCAGTTGGCCGGGTCCTCGGCGAGCATCGACGCCACCGAGCGGTTCTCGCGGAACGACGCGCGGTCCCAGAGCGCGAGGTCGATCGCCGCCAGCGCGTGCGGCAGGTCGGTGACCGCGCGGCAGGCCTCCAGGGCGGCCGCGCCCGAGCCGTCCCGGACGTCGCGCAGCGCGCGGCGGCAGGCCTCCAGCGCCTCGCGGCAGCGGGCCAGCGAGACGCCGTCGTAGGGCTCCAGCGGCGCCGCCTCCCCACGGCCGATGAGCCCCTCGCCGTCCTCGAGCTCGACGAGGAGCATCCGCCGCTCGGAGACCTCTCCCCAGGCGGCCCGCATCGGCTGGGCGAGCCGGATGCCGACCTCCTGGACGCGAAGCTCCACGAGCGGCAGCGTAGAGCGCCGCGCGCTCGTCGGTCGGCTGCCCGGGCGAGGAGCCCGGGCGACCCGGCTCAGCCGAGCAGGATGCCGGCGCTGAGCAGCAGGCAGACGAGCAGCTCGAGCTGTCCGGTGCCCGCGAGGGCGGCGTTCAGCGTCGGGCCGTCGACGTGGCTGCGGACCGTTCGCGCCAGCCGCACGGCGAGCGGCGCGCTGAGGAGCGCGAGCAGGAGCAGCGGCGAGAGGCTGTCGTCGAGGAACGCGAGCAGGGCGATCGCGACGTAGCTCGCCGCGAGCATCCCGGCGTACAGCGCGCGGGTCCGCTCGCGGCCCAGGCGCACGGCGAGCGTCCGCTTGCCCGCGCGGCGATCCGTGTCGATGTCGCGGACGTTGTTCACGACGAGGACCGCCGCCGCCAGAAGGCCGACGGGCACGGCGAGACCCAGCGCGGTGGCGTCGAACTCCTCGGCCAGCGCGTAGTGCGTGCCGGTGACGGCCACGAGGCCGAAGAAGAGGAAGACGAAGAGCTCGCCGAGGCCCTCGTAGCCGTACGGTCGGGGACCGCCCGTGTAGAGGACGCCGGCGACGATCGACGCGGCGCCGATCGCGAGGATGACCCACCCGACCGTGGCGATGAGGTAGATCCCGCAGAGGACCGCGAGGCCGAAGCTCACCCACGTCGCCAGGAGGACCTGGCGGGGCGGCACGAGGTCGCCGGCGGTGACGCGGAGCGGCCCGAGCCGGTCGTCGCTGTCGGCGCCGCGGCGCGCATCGGAGTAGTCGTTGGAGAGGTTCGCGCCGACCTGGATGAACAGGGCGCCGAGCAGCGCGGCGAGGAAGCCGCCGAGCCGGAACTGGTCCTGCTCGATCGCCAGGGCGGTGCCGACGAGCACCGGGGCCAGGCCGACGGGGAGCGTCTTCGGGCGCGCCGCGAGGAACCAGATCCGCAGCGGGCTGGGACGGCCGCCGCCGGAGGGGTCGCCGGAGCCGGCGACGTGCTGGGCGTGGGTGCTCATCGGCGGGGCGTCACGGCCGCTTCGGGAAGACGGAGAAGTCGGGTCGACGCCCCTGCTTGTAGGCGTCGCGGCCGACCTGCGCCTCCTCGTTGCCGTAGAAGAGGAGGTTCGTGTCGTGGGCGAGCTGCTGCAGCCCGGCGTAGCCGTCCTCGGCGGCGTGGAAGCTCGCCTTCAGCAGGCGCAGCGCGAACGGCGAGTTCGCGAGCATCTCCTCGCACCAGCCGACGGTCTCGGCCTCGAGCCGCTCGAGCGGGACGACCGTGTTCACGAGGCCCATCGCGAGCGCCTCCTGCGCCGAGTACTGGCGGCAGAGGAACCAGATCTCCTTCGCCTTCTTCGGACCCACGGCGTCGACGAGCACCGACGCGCCGAAGCCGCCGTCGAAGCTGCCGACCTTCGGCCCGGTCTGGCCGAACCGCGCGTTGTCGGCCGCGATCGTGAGGTCGCAGATGAGGTGCAGGACGTGGCCGCCGCCGATCGCGTAGCCGGCCACCATCGCGACCACGGGCTTCGGGCAGCGGCGGATCTGGACCTGGAGGTCGGTGACGTGGAAGCGCCCGACCGACGATCCCGACGGCTGGCGGTCCGGGTTGTCCGGATCGGTGAGGTAGCCCGAGTCGCCGCGGACCTGCTGGTCGCCGCCGGAGCAGAAGGCCAGCGGTCCCTCGCCCGTGAGGATGATCGCGCCGACCGTCGTGTCCTCCCGCGCGCGGTCGAGCGCGTGAGCGATCTCGACGATCGTCTGCGGCCGGAACGCGTTGCGCACCTGCGGCCGGTCGATCGTGATCTTCGCGATCGAGCCGGGCGTCGGGCCCGCCCCGGGCTCGACCTCCGGCCCGTGGTTCGCGGAGACCTCGTAGCGGATGTCGGTGTAGTCGCCCTGGGGCGTCCAGTTGGCGTCGGGCACGGTCGCTCCTTCGCGGTCAGGGGGCGCCGTCGGGCGACGGCCTGCCGACGGGCAGGCTAGTGGGGCGGGGGCGTGGGCGGCCCGGCGACCGGACGCCGGGCCGCCCTGCTCTACCGTCCGGGACGTGCACGTGGACTCCTGGCTCCTGCGCGCCGCCGCCCGCCGCCCGACCGCCGAGGCCCTGTCCGGGGTGCCGTACGCGACGCTCGCCGAGCGCGTCGACGACGCGGCGCGCCGCATCGCGGGGCATGGCGTCGGGCCGGGCGACCGGGTCGCGCTCGAGCTGCCGCCCGGCGAGGCGTTCGTCGTCCTCCTCCACGCGCTGCTGCGCGTCGGCGCCGTCGCGGTGCCGATCGATCCGCGCGCGCCGGAGGCCGACCGCGCGGCGCGGCGGGCGATCGCCGCGTGGGCCGTCGACGACGAGCGCCTGCTCGACGAGCTGGCGCCGGACCCGGACGCCGCCCTGCGGTCCACGCACGACCTCGATGCTCCGGCGATCGTCGTCCACACGAGCGGGACGAGCGGCGCGGCGAAGCCGATCCCGCTGACCCACGGCAACTGGCTCTGGAGCGCCCTGGGGTCCGCGGCGGCGCTCGGCTGCCCTCCCGGGGAGCGCTGGCTCTGCGCGCTGCCGCTGCACCACGTCGGCGGCCTGAGCGTCCTGCTGCGCAGCGCGATCGCCGGGACGACCGCCGTCGTGCACGAGCGGTGGGAGACCGAGCGCGTCGTGGCGGCGCTGACCGGTGCCCCGGACCCGGAGACCGGGCGCCCGCAGGCGCCCGCCACGATGACCTCCGTCGTGCCGACGACCCTGCGGCGGCTGCTCGACGCCGGGCTGCGAGGCGGCGCCGGCGGCGCGCGCGCCCTGCGCTTCGCGCTGCTGGGCGGCGCGCCGATCCCCCCGGGCCTGCTGGTGGACTGCGCCGAGGCCGGGTTGCCGGTCGCGCCGACCTACGGCATGACCGAGGCGTGCAGCCAGATCGCGACGCTCGGGTCGCCGCTGTTCTGCACGACCGTCGCGACGGCGGACGACGGCGAGCTGCTCGTCCGCGGCCCGACCGTCGCGCCCGCCGCCGTCCGCGCGGACGGGTGGCTGGCCACCGGCGACCTCGGCCGGCTCGACGGGCGCGGGCACCTCGAGGTGACGGGCCGCAAGGCGGACACGATCATCACCGGGGGCGAGAACGTCCTGCCGCTCGAGGTCGAGCGCGCCCTCGAGGCCCTGCCCGGCGTCGCCGAGGCCGGGGTCTTCGCCCGACCCGACGACCGCTGGGGCGAGCGGGTCTGCGCGCAGGTCGTGGCGCTGCCGGGCGCGACCCTCGACGTCGGGGCGCTCCGCGACGCCGTCGCGCGGCGGCTGGCTCGTCACCAGGTCCCGCGCGAGATCGAGGTCGTCCCCGCGCTGCCCCGCACGACCTCGGGCAAGCTCCTGCGGCGCGCGCTGCGCTGATCCCGGGGTCGGCCGCGGCGGCGTGGGACGATGGACCGGTGAGCGACGAGACCCCGGAGGTCGACCCCGACGAGCAGCGCGCCCGCAGCCGCCGCCACTGGGAGGAGCAGGCCCAGGCGTGGGAGCGCCTGCGCGAGTGGCAGCAGCAGGCGCTCGAGCCGGTCTCGCACTGGATGGTGGACGCGATCGCGCCGCAGCCCGGCCACGTCGTGCTCGAGGCCGCGTGCGGCCTCGGCGACACCGGGCTGCTCGCCGCGGAGCTCGTGCACCCCGGCGGGCGGGTGATCCTCGCCGACGGCGCCGAGGCGATGGTCGCCGCGGCGCGCCGGCACGCCGAGGAGCGGGGGATCGCGAACGTCGAGGCGACCCCGATGGAGCTCGAGTGGATCGACATGAGCGCCGCGTCGCTGGACGGCCTGCTCGTCCGGTTCGGCTACATGCTCGTGCCTGATCCGGAGGCCGCGCTGCGCGACGCCCGCCGCGTCCTGCGTCCCGGCGGACGGATCGCCTTGGCGGTCTGGGACCGGCTCGAGGACAACCCGTGGTTCGCCCGGCCGCTCGAGGTGCTGCTGCGCCACGGGGTCCTCGAGGCCTGGCCGGCATCGCCGACCCATCCCTTCGCGCTCGCGGACCGCGACGCGCTCGTCGAGCTCGTGGGTGCGGCGGGCTTCGTGCTGCCGGAGGTCGACCGGATGGAGGTCACCTACCGCTCGCCGGACCCGGCGACGCAGCGCGCGCGCTTCCTCGAGCTGTCCGGCACCTCGCGCGCCGCGCTCGCCGCGGCCTCCGAGGACGTCCGGGCGCGGGTCGAGGAGGAGATCGACGCGGCGTTCGCCGCCTTCCCGGACCCGGACGGCCCGGAGGGCGCCATCGCGGTCCCGGGAACCGTCCTGCTCGCCGCGGCGGACGCCTGAGCCCCCGCGGCCGGTCCGGCTCCGGCGTTCTCGCGCCGGCCGGGACGGGTAGGACCCGGTCATGCCCGCCCCGCAGCCCGATCGTCGCGAGCGCGCCGTGCCGCGCGACACCGATCCCGAGCGCGAGGAGGCGCCGCGCGACGATCTCGTCCCGCTCGAGGAGGCGCCGAAGCAGGAGCGGACCGGTGGCGACGCCGCCGCCGTCGACGAGCACGGGGAGGGGTCGGCCGAGGGCGGGACGGCCTAGGCGCCGCGCTGTCGCGGTCCTGCTAGGAGACCTCGCGCAGACGGCCCGTCTCGACCTCGTAGACGAAGCCCCGCACGCTGTCGGTGTGCGGGATGAACGGGCTCGCCCGGATCCGCGCGATCGACTGGCGGACGTCCTCGTCGAGGTCGGAGAACGCCTCGGCGGCCCACTCGGGCTTGATGCCCACCTCGTCCTGGACCGAGCGCTTGAACGCGTCGTCGGTGAACGTGAGCATGCCGCAGTCGGTGTGGTGGATGAGGACGATCTCCTCGGTCCCCAACAGGCGCTGGCTGATGGCCAGCGACCGGATCTCGTCGTCGGTGACCACGCCGCCGGCGTTGCGGATCACGTGCGCGTCGCCCTCCTGCAGGCCCAGGAGCCCGTAGGGGTTCAGGCGCGCGTCCATGCAGGCGAGGACGGCGACCTTGCGGGCGGGCGGCAGCGGCAGGTCGCCCTTGTCGAACCCCTCGGCGTAGGCCTTCGCGTTCTCGAGCAGCTCGTCGGTGACGGACATCGGTTCCTCCTGGCGGGGTGGGTCGCCGTCGAAAGTACGCATTTCGGACCGGAATTGCGAGGAATGTGAGAGTCGGTCTCGTCCCGGGCGGACGGCGGCCGGAGCGGACCCGCGCGTAGACTGCGCGCCCATGTACTACGACGACGACGCGGACCTGACGCTGCTCGACGGGAAGACCGTCGCGATCATCGGCTTCGGGTCCCAGGGGCACGCCCACTCGCAGAACCTGAAGGACTCGGGCGTCAACGTCGTCGTCGGGCTCCGCGAGGGCTCCTCCTCGGTCCAGAAGGCCAAGGACGCCGGTCTCGAGGTCCTCTCGATCGCCGACGCCGCGTCGCGGGGCGACATCGTCCAGATCCTCGTCCCGGACGAGCTGCACCGCGACGTGTGGGAGAACGAGGTCAAGGACGGCATCGCGCCGGGCAACCTCGTGCTCTTCGGCCACGGCTTCTCCATCCTCTACGGCGAGGTCGAGCCGCCGGCCGACGTCGACGTCGCGCTCGCCGCGCCGAAGGGCCCGGGGCACCTCGTCCGCCGCCAGTACCTCGAGGGCTCGGGCGTCCCCGGCCTCATCGCCGTCCACCAGGACGCGACCGGCAACGCCCAGCAGCTCGCGCTCGCCTACGCCAAGGGCATCGGCTGCACGCGCGGCGGCGTCTTCGAGACGACCTTCAAGGACGAGACCGAGACCGACCTCTTCGGTGAGCAGGCCGTGCTCTGCGGCGGTGCCTCGGCGCTCGTGCAGGCGGGCTTCGAGACGCTGACCGAGGCGGGCTACCCGCCGGAGATGGCGTACTTCGAGTGCCTCCACGAGCTGAAGCTCATCGTGGACCTCATGTACGAGAAGGGCCTCGCGGGGATGCGGTACTCGATCTCCAACACGGCCGAGTACGGCGACCTGACCCGCGGCCCGCGCGTCGTCAACGCCGAGACGAAGGCCGAGATGAAGCGGATCCTGGGCGAGATCCAGGACGGCACCTTCGCCCGCGAGTTCATCGCCGAGAACCGCGCCGGCAACGAGAACTTCGACCGCCTGCGCGACGAGCAGGCCAAGACGCAGCTCGAGACGGTCGGCAAGGAGCTGCGCAAGCAGATGTCCTGGATCGACGACGGCGGCTTCGCCCAGGGCTGAGCCGCCCGGGAGCCGGCCGGCGGGCACCATGGAGCGCGAGCGCGAGGACCACGAGGACCGCGCGCCGCGCCCCGCGAGCGTCCTGGCCGGCAGCTCCCTGTTCGCCGAGCCGTCGGTGCTGGCCGCCGGCTCGGTCCTCCTCGCCGGCGACGCCGAGCGGCCGGCGCGCGGCTCCTCGCTCCTGCGCCCCGCGGACGACGCCGGGCCTG
>JALRCL010000163.1 GCA_023268575.1 Patulibacter sp. | reverse complement strand
CGGAGCCCGACGGTCCCCCAGCTCGACGGCGAACTCGAAAAAGAAGAAAACCCCATCCGGGTGGACGGCCTGCTCCTGCTTACGCCCGCAGAACGGGCTTGGCTGCGTAATTTGCAGCAACGAAGCGCGGCCGCTGCCCTGTCGATCTGCATGCTGACGGGTCTGCTTTTCGGCCTACTCCTGGTCGTGCCGACTCCGGCATTGGCCGTCATCCCGCCGGAGGTCCGCCTGCTGCTGCTCTCGATGCACGAGAACGAGCAGTACCTCTTCGAGGCGCTGAAGGCGGGGGCCGCCGGCTACGTCCTGAAGTCGGCGGCCAACCGCGACCTCGTCGAGGCGTGCCGCGCGGCGATGCGGGGCACGCCGTTCCTCTACCCGAAGGCGCTGCAGACGCTGACGCGCAACCTGCTCGAGGACGCCCGCGCGGGCGGCTCGCTGCCGCGCGACGTCCTCACGGCGCGCGAGCAGGAGGTCGTGAAGCAGATCGCGGAGGGCCTGACGACCGAGGAGATCGCCCAGCGGCTCGTCATCAGCCCGCACACCGTCGATCGCCACCGATCCAACGCGCTGGAGAAGCTCGGCCTGCGCAACCGGGTCGAGCTCGCCCGCTACGCGATCCGCCGGGGGCTCGTGGAGCCCTGAGCGCCGCGCAACGCGGCCGTCCGGCGTGCCTCCTCGCACCGCCGCCCGGCGGCCGACAGGGCATGGAAGAGCGTGTCCAGGGCGCGGTGCATGCGCTCGTCCCCGGCGCGGACCGCGAGGGCGTCGAGCGCGTCGGTGGCCGCCCGCAGCGCCTCCAGGGCCTCCTCCACCGCGCCCACGCCGGCCGGCAGCGACGCGACGGACGGGGCCGCGGCGCTCTCGCGCTCCAGGGCGCGGGCGGCGAGCACGAGCTCGCACGCGGCGTCGAAGACCCCGTCCACCGGGGCCGCAGCGGTCCGCGGAACGCCCTCGATCGGCATGCCCCCGATCCTCCGCGGCGGGCACGTCGCGGGCAATGGCGGAATCGCCCCATCCTCGGCCGGGCACGGGCGTGCCGAGACGGTCCGGGCTACGTCCCCCAACGAGCCCGGACCGCCTTGGCGAGGTCCCGGTCGGCGCGTCGTGATCCCCCATCGACGTCCGCACCGGCTCCGGGACCGGATCCCATCCAGCGCGCCTCGCACTGTCTGAGCGCGCCCGCCGAAACGGGCGCTCGAAGGGTGAGACGACAGCCCCGAGCGCATCCGACGCAAATTGCACACGCAACTTTCTCGGTCCGCGCCGGCGGCTCCCGAGGCCCGTGTGAGCGCGGTGTGCGCGTGCTGTGAGCGCGGTCGCCGATCCTGCCGGCATGAGCACGACGGCCACCACCTCCCCCGCCCCCGCGCTGGGTGCCCCACGGGTCTACCCGTCGCTCCGCGCGGCGTGGATCCCGCTCGCGGCGCTCTGCCTCGCCTTCTTCGTCGAGATGGTCGACAACACCCTCCTGTCGATCGCGCTGCCGACGATCGGCCGCGACCTCGGCAGCGGCACCACCGGACTGCAGTGGGTGACGGGGGCGTACTCGCTGACGTTCGGCGGCCTGCTGCTCACCGCCGGCTCGATCGCCGACCGCTGGGGACGGCGCCGCGTCCTGCAGGTCGGCCTGGCGATCTTCGGCCTGCTGAGCCTGACCGTCGTCTTCGTCCACTCCTCCGGCGAGCTCATCGCCCTGCGCGCCGCGCTCGGCATCGCCGCCGCCGCGATGGCGCCGATCACGAACTCGCTCGTCTTCCGGCTCTTCGACGACAAGGCGCTGCGGATGCGCGCGATCACCGTGATGATCGTCGTCGGCATGTCCGGGTTCGTGCTCGGTCCGCTGCTCGGCGGCACCGCGCTGACGCACGTGCGCTGGGAGTGGCTGCTCGTCGTGAACGCCCCGATCGCGCTGATCGCGTTCGTCGGGGTCCGCCTCGGCGTCGCGCCGGACCGGCCGGAGGACCTGACCCGGGACCGGCTCGACCTGCCGGGCGCCGCGCTGAGCGTCCTGACGATCGGAGCGGCCTGCTACGCGCTGACCAGCGGGGTCGAGCACGGCTGGGCGGCCGCCGGGACGATCGCGGCGATCGCCGGAGCGCTCGTCGCCGCGGTCGGCTTCGTGCGCCACGAGCGGCGCACCGCGGCGCCGATGCTCGACCTCTCGCTGTTCGCCAACGGCACCGTCCGGGGCGCCGCGATCGCGCAGATCGGCACGGCGATCGCGATGGCCGCCGTGATGTTCGGCCTCGTCCTGCACTTCCAGTACGCCTACGGCTGGAGCCCGGTGAAGGCCGGGCTGGCGAACCTGCCCTTCGTCGTGACGATGCTGCTCGCCACGCCGGTGTCGGAGGGCCTGGCGAAGCGGTTCGGCCACCGGATCGCCTGCCTCGTCGGCGCCGCGCTGCTGGCCCTCGCGCTGGGCGGGCTGGCGTGGGGCGTCTCCCACGGGTACCTGCCGATCGCGATCTCGATGGTCGTGATGACGCTCGGCCTGCGGACGATCATGACGATCTGCGCCGTCGCGCTGATCGACGCGATGCCGGCGAACCGCACGTCGATCGGCGCGGCGCTCAACGACACCGCGCAGGAGGTCGGCACGAGCATCGGCACGGCCGTCGTCGGGACGCTGATCGCGGTGCTCGTCACGACGACGCTGCCGGTCGGGACGTGGAGCGACGCGCTCGTGAGCTCGTTCTTCCACGGCGAGCGGGTGACGTACGGGATCCTCGCCGTCGTCGTCGGGCTCGTCGCCGGCTACGGCGCCTTCACCCTCACGGACTCCCACGCCGTCGAGGAGGCGCACTGAGCCCGGCCGCCGGGCGCCGGCGCGGCCGGTGATCTGTCGATCTACTTCGTGGACGGCAAGAACCGCTGCTTCAAGTACGACGGCACGACGGTCACGTTCGCGCCGGTGATCTATGGGTCTGAGGGGACTAGCAGCACGAGCATCACACCGG
>JALRCL010000115.1 GCA_023268575.1 Patulibacter sp. | reverse complement strand
GCGCCGCGTACGAGGCGCTGGCGCGCGAGGGCCTGGCGCTGCTCGGCGTGCCGGAGGCCGAGCAGCTCGCGCCGCTCATCGTGGCGACCGTCGAGGGCACCGCGCTGCGGCGGCTGCTGACGGGCGAGGACCCGAGCGAGCTCCTGCTCTACGCGCTGCTCGGGCTCGTCGCCCGCGCGCACGGCGGCGCGCGCCTCGGCGACTGACCGAGCCGCACGGGGCGACTCGTCGCCGGCGCGGTGCGCCGTGCCGCGGGTCGGCTGCGGGTGCCGCCCCGATCGACGCGTCGCGCGCCGATCGGCGGCTCGGTGGGGGAGAGACCGTGCACGACGTCGACCTCGGTCGCCGTGCGTGAACGAGAACGACAGACGGCATCCGAAGCGTGCGACGCGTCGCGCTCGACCAGCGCGCGACGCCGAGACCGACGAACGGCAGATGCGACGGGCGTTGGCGGACGCAACGGGCGATGGCGGACGCGACCGCTGATGGCGGAGGCGACGGGCGGTGGCGGAGGCGACGGGCGGTGGCGGACGCGAGGGGCGGTGGCGGACGCGAGGGGCGACGGCGGACGCGACCCCGCCGGCACGGGCTGCCGGCGGTGCCCGGTCCGCCGATACGCGGACCGGCGCGGGTCAGGCGACGAACGCGAGGGCGACGACGAGGACGGCGGCCTGCGTCAGGGCGGCGACCGCGCCGCAGGTGTCGCCGGTGATGCCGCCGAAGGCCCGCGCGGCCCCGGCGGCACCCGCCAGCCCCACCGCGGTCGCCACGGCGATCGAGACCGCTCCGGCGCCGGGGCCGAGCGCCGGCATCGCCACGAGCACGGCGGCGACGGTCGCGAGCGTCCCCGTCGTCGCGTCGACCCGCAGCGCGTGGACCGCCCCGTCGGGGCGGGCGGGGGTCCCGGCGGCGACGTGCAGCACGATCGCCCAGCGCGAGAGCGCGCCCGCGGCGATCAGCGCGAGCAGCGCGTCCGCGACGCCGAGCGGCCGCAGCGCGCTCCAGGCGGTGAGGCCCCACACGAGCAGCGCGAGCGCGCCGAAGGTCCCCAGCCGGGAGTCGCGCAGGACGGCGAGGCGCCGCTCGCGGTCGCCGTGGACCCCGAGGCCGTCGGCGGTGTCGGCGAGGCCGTCCTCGTGCAGCGCCCCCGTCACGACGATCCCCGCCGCGAGGGCGAGCGCCGCAGCCACCCCGGACGCGCCGGCGCCGGGGAGCAGGTCGACGAGCGCCAGCACCCCGCCGGCGAGCGCCCCGACGAGCGCGCCGACGAGCGGGAACCACGGGACGGCGGCGCGCAGCCGCGGGGGCTCGTCCGGGTCGACCGGCCCGAGCGGGACGGGGATGCGGGTGAGGAACCCGATCGCGTGACGCACGCCCTGCACCCCCGGGAGGCTTCCACACGCGCGCGCAGGCCGCCGGCGCGCGAGCGCGGCGGCGACCCCGTGCGCCCGCGAGGACGTCCCCCGCGTGCAGGCCGCCGGCGGGCGAGCGGGGCGCCGGTCCCGCGGCAACCCGTGCGCCCGCGGGCCGGCCCGGCGTGCGGGCCGCCGGGCCGGCCCGTCCGCGACACTGTGCGGTGATGAGCGACGGGACGACGCGGCCGCCGGGGGACGCCTACGTCCGGCCGGAGACGCCGGAGGGCTTCGACCCCTCGCGCGCGGCCGAGCGGGCCGCCGATCCGGCCGGCTGGCGCTTCCCCGACGCCGCGCGCGCGGCGCTCTACGAGGTCGTCGACGCTCGGCGCGACATCCGTCGCTTTCGACCCGACCCCGTGCCGGAGGACGTCCTGGAGCGCGTGCTGACGGCCGCGCACCACGGACCGTCGGTCGGGCTCATGCAGCCGTGGCGCTTCCTCGTCGTGCGCGACCACGAGACGCGCGTGGCGATGCGCGGCCTCGCGCAGCGCGAGCGGCTGCGCCAGGCCGAGCGCTTCAGCGACCGGGCGCGCCACTTCCTCGACCAGAAGGTCGAGGGCATCGTCGACGCGCCGCTCGGGGTCGTCGTCTGCTGCGACCCCGGCCAGCCGGACGTCGAGGTGCTCGGCCGCGGCTCGATCCGCGAGACCGACGTCCACTCGACCGCCTGTGCGATCCAGAACCTCTGGCTCGCCGCGCGCGCCGAGGGCCTCGGCGTCGGGTGGGTGAGCTTCTACCGTCGCGAGGACCTGCGGACGCTGCTGGGGATCCCGGACCGGGTCGACCCGCTCGCGTGGCTCTGCGTCGGGTGGCCCGACGAACGCCCGGTGCGCCCCGGGCTCGAGGCGGCGGGCTGGGCGGCGCGCGCCCCGCTCGCGGCGGTCGTGGCGGACGAGCGCTGGCCGGGCGAGGACCTGCCGCCGGTCGGCGGCGCTCGCGGCGACCGCGGCGGCGAGACGTTCGGCGTCCTCCCGACCGACGCGCGGCGGCACCCCGAGGGCGAGCGGGAGACCGATCCCGGTCGCGCCGCCGAGTCGGGGGGCGGTCCCCGGGGCCGGGACGATGCCGAGACATCCGCCGGCCGTCCAGGACCGTCCGGGCCGCGGACCGCTGCGCCGTCCGACGATCCGGTGCCGCCGTCCGTGCGCGCGCTGCTCGACGCGGTCGGGCAGAGCGACGAGCGCGCCGCCACCGCGGTGCGCGACCGCGCTGACCGGCTCGTGAAGCCGCTGGGCAGCCTCGGCGCGCTCGAAGCCGTCGTCGAGCGGTGGGCGGCGTGGAGCGGCGACGTCCCCCCGAGCCCGCTGCGACCGGCGATCCCGGTCTTCGCCGCCGACCACGGGCACCACCGGCGCGGGACCTCGCTCTACGGGGCCCACGTCACTGCGCAGGTGGCGGCCGCCGCCGCGCGCGGGGGCACGGCGATCGGCGTCCTGGCCCAGCACCACGCGGGCCTGCTGAGCGTCGTCGACGTCGGCCTCCTCGGCGACACGCCGATCGGCGTCCGTCCCGAGCGGGTCGCCGCCGGCACGGCCGACCTCGCCACCGACCCCGCGATGGACGCCGCGCAGCTCGAGGCCGCGATCCTCGTCGGCGCGCGGACGACGGACGCGCTCCTGGACCGCGGCGCGCGCTGCGTCGTGCCCGGCGAGATCGGGATCGGCAACACGACCGCGGCGGCGGCCCTGGCCTGCGCCCTGGCGGGCGTCACCCCGGAGCTCGCGGTCGGTCGCGGCGCGGGCGCCGACGCCGCGGCGATCGAGCGCAAGCGCGAGGTCGTCCGCACCGCCCTGGAGCGGGCCGGCCACCCGTCGACGCCGTTGCGGGCGCTGCGGGAGCTCGGCGGCCTGGAGCTCGCCGCGGTCGTCGGGGCGATCCTCGCCGCCGCCGGCCGCCGCGTGCCGGTCGTGTTGGACGGGTTCGCGGTCGGCGTCGCCGCGCTCGCGGCCGTCCGCCTGCGGCCCGCGATCCGCGACGCGCTC
>JALRCL010000066.1 GCA_023268575.1 Patulibacter sp. | reverse complement strand
ATCCGCGAGGCCGCGCCGCACGCGACGATCGCGCTCGTCGGGTACCCGCAGGTCGTGCCGACGAGCGGCCGCGCGGGGTGCGCCGGGCCGCTCGGCCTGGGCTGGAGCCTCGAGGCCGGCGAGGTCCGCTACGTCAACGCGCTGCTCGACGCCCTCGACGGAGCGCTGCGCGCCGCGGTGGCCGCCCTCGACCGCCCCGGTGCCCCGGTCCGCTACGTCGACCTCCGCGGCCCCAGCCGCGGGCACGACCTCTGCGCCGGACCCGACGCGTGGGTCAGCGCCCCGGTCGCCCAGGGGCTCGGGTTCCTCGGCAGCAGCCTGCACCCGAACCGTCGGGGGATGGACGCGTTCGCGACCGTCGTCGAGCGGCTCGTCGACGGGACCGGGCTCCGACCGGCCGAGCCGGCGCGGACGACGCCGCGCCGACCCGGCAGCGGCGTCGCGGTCGCCACCGCCGCCGCGCTCGCGGCGCGCCGCTGATCAGCACTCGTACGTCGAGTGCCGCGTGACGCGGTGCTGGAGCGACGTCCCCGGCAGGACCGTCGCAGTGCCGGCGCAGGAGACCCGGGAGCGACGACCGCAACGTCTGGAAGCCTGTCGGGACCGATGCAGACTCCAGGCTCCCCCCGGCCATCGTCGCTGCCCCGCCACCTGCGCTCCCTCGGCGCGGCACTCGCCACCGGCGGCGCGGCACTCGCGCTCTCCGCCTGCGGCGGCGGCACGACCACGACCGTGGTCGTCGTCCAGACGACACCGCCACCGGCGCCCGCCCCGACGCCGACCGCGACGGTCCCGACGACGCCGACCGTCGCCACCGCCACCGTGCCGAGCAGCACGGTGCCGACCGTCCCGACGACGGCGACCACGCCGACGCGCCCGACGCGAACCGCGGCGCAGCGCCGCCTCGAGGCCTCGGCCGAGAAGACGGTCCGGAACTTCTACGCCGCCCTGCGCTCGCGGGACGTCTCGGCCGTCTGCTCCCTGCTGACGACCGCCACCGTCCAGCGCTTCGGCGGGCGGGCGAACTGCAAGAACGGCCGCTACGTCCGCGGCAGCGCCGCCACGAGCGTGCCGCGGTCCAGCCGCGGGCTGCGGTTCACGACGCTGCTGACGAACCGCGACCGCCGCGCGGTCGTCCTCGTGCGCGCCGCCGGCGGCCGCCGCTACGCGGTCCGGCTCGCGCGCCAGGGCGGGCAGTGGCGCGTGGCCGGCTCGCGGCGGTTCGGCGGGTAGGTCGCCGGCGGGCGTCGTCCTGTCGGGCAGGACGACCACGACGAGGCGGGCGCCACCACGACGGTCGCGCCCGACGGCCCGTCCCCGGCCGGCAGCCGGGGACGGGGTCGGGTCAGACCGGGGAGGTCGCCGTCGCGCGGTCGCGGCGACCGAGCAGCGGCTGGCCGGCGATCGCACGCTCGGCGGCGTGACCGAAGCCGAACGCCAGGGCGGCCCAGATGATCGCCTGGGTCCCGAGGTTCGCCAGCCGGAAGTCCCAGAGGATCTGCGGCGGGAACGGCGGGGCGACCTCGTTCTCGTTCGGCAGCGCGAGGTGGGCGACGATGATGAGCCCGACGAACAGCGTCAGGCCGGCGGCCACGGCGTTGCCGACGCCCCAGCGGGGCGACAGGTCGCGGATCGTGCGGCCCGCGGCGACCGCGGCGACGATCGCGATGACGATGAGGACGAAGAACCAGCCGGTCCGCTCGCCGATCGTGTCGCCGCTGCCGACGGCCGGCGGGTTGGCGGGGTACTTCGTCAGCGGCACGATCGCGATGCAGACGAACGCCGCCGAGCAGAGCACGAGCGCCGTGGCGCGGGCGCGCAGCTGGCCGATCCGGCCGTAGACCATCGCGAAGACGAGGCCGAGGAAGCCCCCGACCGCGGTGGCGAAGATGAGGATGCCGAGGAGCAGGCCGAGCGTGCTCTGCACGTCGCGGCTGACCTCGGGCGGGGCGCTGTCGACCTCTCCGGCGGCCGCGGCGGCGGCCTCCTCGACCGCGATCGCGGCCTTCACCGGCGGCTCGCCGACGAGATACGCCCAGACGAACGCGAGCAGGCCGGCCACGAGGCCGACCAGCATCCCGCGCACCAGCAGGGTGCGGACCATGTCAGCGGGCGCTCAGTGGCAGGGGAAGCCGAGCAGGTGCCGCGCGTCGTGCACGAGCTCGTGGACGCCGCTGCCGGAGAACACGGCGGTCGCGCCCTCCTCCGCCCCGACGAAGTAGATCGCGAACATCAGCACGATGCCGGCGAAGATCCAGTAGGGGAGCAGCTCGCGCGGGGAGGCGACCGGGATCGGTGCGCGCTCGGCGGCTGGCTCGATGGCGGTGGGGGTGCTCACGTCGTCGTCTCCTTCGGGATCTCGCGTCCCGGGCCTCGGATTCGCGCGGTGCCTGGAGTCTCTGGCTCCGGGCCGGAAGGGCCCTCACAGTGGCGCGACCGCGCCGGACTCGCACCGGCTTCCTCGCAACACCACGCGTCGGGCGCGCATGATACCGGCGTCTGCGCCCGCCGACGAGGGCGGGCTGCCCATCGGACACCGCGGATCAGAAGACGTCGATCGTCCAGGGCGCGCGCGGCGTCCGCGCGGCGGCGTCGAGCGCGGCCGTCGCGCCCGTGCGACGCTCGTCGGCCAGACCGGCGTCGAGGAGGGCGATCGGCGAGGTCCCCCCGAGCGCGATCGAGGCCAGGTCGCGGTCCCGCAGCACGAGGTCCGCGGCGTCGGCCACGCGCGTCGCGGCGCCCCCGTCGGGCCCGACCTCGAGCCGCCAGCGACCGGCCAGCGCCGGATCGTCCGAGCCGACCTCGAGCACGAGCGCGGCGTCCGCGGCCCAGCTCCGGGCGGCCACGAGCGCCGGCAGGTCGAGGATCCGCAGCCACAGGGCGTCGGCCTCGTGCAGCACCCGCAGATCCTGCGGCGCGGCGACGAGCAGGCCGAGCTCGTCGTCGACGGGCCGCTCGTGCAGCTCCACGCGCGTGGCGAGGTCGATGCTCGTGAGGAAGCCGAGCAGCGCCCGCCGCGACGCCGGGGTCAGCGCCACGAGCTCCGGGACGCGGACGACGACCTCGGTCGGCGCGGCGGCCGGCGTGGTGTCGCCCGCCGCGACGACCCGGTAGATCGCGTAGCCGTCCGCGTGCAGGGCGACGTGCAGCGCGCTGTGCTCGCCGCCGGGCGGCTCGTCGAGCAGGATCCGCTGCCGCCACCAGCTCGCGGTGCGCGACACGACGCCCGCGCGGTCGGCCCGCAGCCGGTCGTGCAGCGGCGCGAGGAGCGGGTGCGCATCCGCCGTCGCGACGAGCCGCACCGGCCCGTCGGCGGCCGTGGGAGGGGTCCGCAGCGGCACACCGCGCGCGATCGCGGTGCGCCGGGTCCTCGTCGCAGGACCGAACCCGAACCGGCCGTAGATCGCGCCCTCCGACGCCCAGAGCCCGGCGAGCGGCTCGCCGCGGTCGCGCGCGTCGGCGAGCTGCGCGGCCATCATCGCGCTGAGGAGGCCGCGGCGACGGTGGGTCGGCAGCACCGAGACGAGGGTGACGCCCGCCATCGGCAGCGCGGCGCCGCCCGGCACCGAGACCGTGCGCGTCCACGCGCCGGAGCAGGCGACGACGGCACCGTCCTCGACGACGATCCGGGTGCGGTCGAGCTCGACCCGCGAGCGACTGCGCTCGCGCGCGGCCGGCGGCTGCGTGCGGTGGAAGGCGACGTCGCAGACGTCGAGCATCGCGTCGAGCTCGTCCGCAGCGGCCGGGCGGGGGGACCAGGACGTCACGAGCGCCACGCTACCGCGGGCGCGGCCCCCCGTCGGCGCCGTCGCCGGCAGGCGCCGCGTGGTTCGAGTCCGCCCGCCCGGGAGCGCGGATGGGCGCGTGCGCCCGACCCGTCCGAGCGACGGGCCGGCCCGTCAGACTGCAGGCGATGGCCGTCCGCGCCGACCGCTCCGTCCTCGCTCGGGTCGCCCGGGTCGTGATCGCGGCCGGGGTCGCCCTGACGCTCGCCGACGCGTCGATCGTCACGCTGGCGCTGCCCGAGATCCTCGTGCGGCTGGACACCGACGTCAGCGGGGTGGCGGCGGTGATCGGCGTGTACACGGTGGTCCTGGCCGCAACCGTGCTCGGCGCCGTGCCCCTGCGACGGCGGCTCGGCTCCGGGCCGCTCGCGGCCGCGGGCATGACGGTGTTCGCGCTCGCCTGCCTCGCCTGCGGGGTGGCCGACACCCTGCCGGGCCTGCTCGCCGCCCGCGCGGCCCAGGCGATCGGCGCGGGCGTGGCGCTCGTCGGCGCGTTCGGGCTGCTGCACCGCGAGCGACCCGCGACGCGGCCGGACCCGCTGTGGGTGGCCGCCGCGGTCTTCGGCACGGCGATCGGCCCGCCGCTGGGCGGTGCCCTAACGGAGCTCTTCGACTGGCGCGCGATCTTCCTCGCCCAGGCGCCGGTCGCGGCGCTCGCGGCGCTCGCCTGCCTGGCCCGGCTCGACCCGTCGACGCCGGTCGGGGACGGGGCCG
>JALRCL010000055.1 GCA_023268575.1 Patulibacter sp. | reverse complement strand
ACCCCCGCCACCCCGCCCGCTTCGCCGCCACCCCGACGGGTCCGACCGGCCCCGACCGGTCCGACCCGCATCTCGTCACCAGCGAGCAGTGGAGCCCCGCCGTCTGGGGCCTGCTCCTCGTCCTCTGCGGCGCGCTGTTCCTCGACGGCCTCGACGTCTCGATGGTCGGCATGGCGCTGCCCTCGATCGGCGGCGACCTCGGCCTCTCGGCGGGCGCGCTGCAGTGGGTCGTCTCCGGCTACGTCCTCGGCTACGGCGGGTTCCTCCTGCTGGGCGGGCGCGCGGCCGACCTGCTCGGGCGCCGGCGCGTCTTCCTCGTCGCCCTCTGGGTCTTCGCCGGCGCGTCCCTGCTGGGTGCCGTCGTCGACGACGGCACGCTGCTCATCGCCACGCGCTTCGTGAAGGGCGTCGCGGCCGCGTTCACCGCGCCCGCCGGCCTGTCGATCATCACCACGACGTTCGCCGAGGGCCCCGTGCGCAACCGCGCGCTGGCGATCTACGCCGCGACCGGCGCGAGCGGGTTCTCGCTCGGCCTCGTCTTCGGTGGCCTGCTGACCGAGGTCGGCTGGCGGTTCACGTTCCTCGTGCCAGGGCCCTTGGCCGTGATCGTCGCGCTGCTCGCGGCGCGCTTCATCGCCCGCGACCGGCAGGCCGAGGCCGACCACGGGCACTACGACCTCGCCGGCGCGGCGACGATCACCGGCTCGATGCTCCTCCTCGTCTACACGGTGGTCGAGGCCCCGCAACGCGGCTGGACGGCGGCGCTGACGATCGGCGGGTTCGTCGTCGCGGCGCTCCTGCTCGCGGGCTTCGTCGCCATCGAGCAGCGCAAGGAGCACCCGCTGGTCCGCCTCGGGATCCTGCGCGACCGCCGCATCACGCACGCGAACCTCGTGGCCCTGACGCTCTTCGGCGGCTACGTCGGATTCCAGTTCGTCGGCACGCTCTACCTGCAGGACGCGATGGGCTGGTCGCCGCTGGAGACCGCGCTCGCGTTCCTGCCCGGCGGCCTGCTCGTCGCGATCGGCGCCCCGCGCGTCGGTCCGCTGATCGACCGCTTCGGCACGCCCCGGATCATCCTCGTCGCGATGACGTCGTTCGCGGTCGGCTACCTGCTCTTCCTGCGGGCCGACGAGCACGCGAGCTTCTGGCTCATGCTCCCGACGATGCTCTTCGTCGGCGCCGGCTTCGCGCTCGGCTTCCCGGCGGTCAACGCCCAGGCGACCGACGGGGTGCCCGAGCACGAGCAGGGCCTCGCGTCGGGCCTCGTCAACACGAGCTTCCAGGTCGGCGGCGCGATCGTCCTGGCGATCGTCACCGCGGTCGTGAGCTCGGGGGGCGAGGGTGCCGGCGCGACCGACTCCGGGCAGGCGGTCGTCGAGGCCCTGCACCCGGCGACCTGGCTCGTGGCCGGCGTCGCGGCGCTCGGCGCCCTGGCGACGATCGGCCTCGTCGGTCCGCGGTTGCGGCGCTCCCCGGCCCGCGGATTGGCCTCCGCCTCCGGCGACTGACCCGGGAGCGGCCGACCCGCTCGCCGTCGATGGCCGGCGGCGGTGCCCGCGCCACGGGATCCGATGGTCATCCGTCGTCCGTGGCCGGGCACCGGCCCGGGCCTCGG
>JALRCL010000941.1 GCA_023268575.1 Patulibacter sp. | reverse complement strand
ACGGCCGACGCGAGCGCCTCCTCCCAGTCCTCGGCCCGGACGTCGACGACGGTCCCCACGCCGAGCGACCGGACCTGCGCGACCTTCGCGGGCCCGCCGGCGAGGGCCAGGACGTCGGCGCCCGCGCGCAGCGCCGCCTGGACGAGCAGCGTCCCGAGCCCGCCCGCGGCGGCCGGGACCGCGACGACCTCACCGGCGCGCAGCGCCGCGACCTCGAGGACGGCCAGCGCGGTGCGGCCGGTGCCGATCATCGCGACGGCCGCCGCCGCGTCGAGGCCGGCGGGCCGGCGGTGGAGGCGGTCCACCGGGACGAGTGCCTGGCTCGCGTACCCGCCCGTGCCCCCGGGCCGAGGTGCGCGACCACGGGAGCGCCGTCCCAGTCGGCGGGCACGCCCGGCCCGAGGCGGTCGACCCTTCCGGCGATCTCGCGTCCCGGCGTGGCCGGCAGGGCGGGGACCGGTGCGGGGCCGCCGCCGCGGCCCTCGCGCAGCGCGGCGTCGAGGAGGTGGACGCCGGCGGCCTCGACGGCCACCCGGACGCTGCCGGGTCCGGGCTCGAGGTCGGGGAGGACCCGGGGGACGAGGACCTCGGCGGGGCCGAGCTCCTCCTGGACGATGGCGTGCACGGTGGGCTCCTGGTGGTGGGACGGGACCGCCCGGGACGGCGGCCGGCCGACCGTAGGAGCTCGAGCGCACTCGAGGTCAAGCCCCGGAGGCGACCTCACGGACCGCGGCGGCCGCGGCGAGCAGGCGACCGAGGAGCTCGTCGACGGCCGCGGCCCGCACCCCGGCCGCCGGCAGGTCGCCCTGGACCCACACCGCGCCGGCCGCGGAGGTCGCGAACCGCACGAGCCGCAGGTCGCGACGGTTGCGGTGCAGGAGCCAGGCGGGATCGACCCGGCCGGGCGCACAGGCCTCCGCCTGCGCGCGCAGGAGGCCGCCGCGGAGCGCGAGCCCGACGTGGAGCGGCCACCCGGCGCACCCGACGGTCAGGCCCCACTCCCCGGGCGCGGGGCGGTGGGCGGCGACGCCGGCGCTACGCAGGGCTTCCTCGACGGCCGCGGCCGCCTCGTCGTGGTCCCCCGGGGGCGGGGGCCCCGGTCGGTGCGCTGGTGCCGGCCGCATCCCCCGATGGTACGATCGGTCTCCGCCGTCTTCGGACGCCGGACAACCCCAGCATTCGAGGACGCCGCACCGCGGCACTCCGAGGCGGGCATCGAGCCCGCCTTTTTCGTGGCCGCACACCACCGATGACCACTTCCATCCAGGACACCGTCGAAGCCCGCCTCCGCGACGCCGCCCCGGCGGTCGAGGTGCTGCTGGCCGAAGTCGTGTCGGGCGGCACGCTCCGCGTGGTCATCGATCATCCCGACGGGGTCACGCTCGACCTCTGCGCGGAGGTCACCCATCACCTCGGCGAGCTGCGCGAGCAGTACGCGATCGAGGTGTCCTCGCCCGGCACCGAGCGTCCGCTCGTGAAGCCGGAGCACTTCCGCCGCTACGTCGGCCGGCGCGTGCGGGTCCGCACCCGCGAGCCGCTGGACGGCGTCGGCAACCGGCCCCGCCGGTCCTTCACCGGGGAGCTCGTCGGCGCGGACGACGTCGCCGTCACGCTCGCCGCCGACGACGGGATGGTCACGGTCCCGTACGCCGGCATCCACCGCAGCAACCTGATCGAGGAGTAGCCCATGTCTCGCGAGATCATCGAAGCGATGCGCGCGCTGGCGCGCGAGAAGGGGATCCCCGAGGAGCGGCTCGTAGCCGCGCTCGAGGACGCGCTCCTCTCCGCCTACAAGAAGCAGCCCGATGCTGCCAAGTACGCGCGCGTCGAGCTCGACCAGGAGTCGGGCGACTACCGCGTCATCGAGCTCCTCGTGCCGGAGATGCTCGAGGCCGGGCTCATCGTCGAGACGATCGACGAGCAGTCCTACGAGGACCCCGAGACGGGGGAGTGGGTCGAGCCGACCGAGGTCGAGATCCCCGCGGAGAAGCTCGCCGAGCACCGCGACGAGATCCCCGAGCAGGACGTCACGCCCGACGACTTCGGCCGCATCGCCGCGCAGACCGCCAAGCAGGTCATCCTGCAGCGGATCCGCGAGGCCGAGCGGGACATGATGTACGACGAGTTCGCCGATCGCGTCGGCGAGATGGTCACCGGCATCGTCCAGCAGTCCGACAACCGCTACACGCTGCTGCAGCTGCGCGATCGCGTCGAGGCCCTGCTGCCCCGCTCCGAGCAGGTCTACGGCGAGCGCTACGACCACAACCAGCGCCTCAAGGCGGTGATCAAGGAGGTCTCGCAGTCCGCGAAGGGCCCCTCGATCATCGTGTCCCGACGCGATCCCGAGGTCATCCGCGCGCTCTTCGAGCTCGAGGTCCCGGAGATCGCCGACGGCCTGGTCGAGATCACGGGCGTCGCCCGCGAGCCCGGCTACCGCTCGAAGATCGCCGTCGTCTCGCACGCCAACGGCGTGGACCCGGTCGGCGCCTGCGTCGGCCCGCGCGGCTCGCGCGTCCGGATGGTCGTCTCCGAGCTCAAGGGCGAGAAGATCGACATCATCCCGTACAACGACGAGCCCGGGCGGTTCATCGCCAAGGCGCTCTCGCCGGCCCAGGTGCGCGAGGTCTTCATCGACGACGAGCAGCGCCAGGCGACGGTCGTCGTGCCCGACGAGGACCTCACGAAGGCGATCGGCCGCGAGGGCCAGAACGTGCGGCTCGCCGCGCGACTGACCGGCTGGCGGATCGACATCAAGAAGTCCAGCGACGTGCTCGCGCAGGCCGCCGCCACCGGCGGCGACGGCGCAGACGTCGAGGAGCCCCAGGGCGACGGTCGCTGCCAGGCGATCCTCACCAGCGGTCGCCGGTGCCCGAACGCGGCGCTCCCGGGCTCGATCTTCTGCGGTCTCCCCGGCCACCAGGCGCTCGTGCGCTTCGGGATGGTCGAGGTCGCGGTGCTCGACGACCTCCCCGAGGAGGAGCTCGACGCGCTCGCCGATCCGGACAAGTCCCAGGAGGACGTCCAGGAGATCGTCGACCGTGCCGGCGAGGCGTACGCCCAGCGGCTGGCGGAGCAGGGCATCGACCCGAGCGCCGGCTACGCGGACGACGCCGAGGGCGAGTACGCCGAGGGCGAGGTCGCCGACGGGGAGTACGCGGCCGAGGGCGAGTACGCCGCGGAGGGCGACTACGCCGACGCGGACCCCGGCGAGGCCGAGTACGCCGCCGAGATCCCCGAGGGCGACGCCCCGGTGGACGAGGCGCCCGTGGACGAGGTGCCGGTCGAGGCGGAGGACGCCCCGTCGGCCTGAGGGCCCACCAACCCGAGCGGCGGTGCGTCGGCTGTGGCCGGCGCGCGCCGCAGGCGCTGCTCCAGCGCCTCGCCGCGGACGGCGACCAGGTGGTCGTCGACCGCGCGCGCCGTGCCCCCGGGCGCGGCGCCTACGTGTGCGGCGCAGACTGCGCCCGCACCGCCGTCGAGCGCCGCGCGCTGCCGCGTGCGTTCCGACGGCCGATCAGGAACGACCAGGACTTTCTACACTCACTCTGATGGCGAACAAGCGCGTGCATGAGATCGCCAAGGCCCAGGGCCTCCCGAGCAAGCAGGTGATCGACGCCCTCCAGAAGGATGGCCACGACATCTCCAGTGCCTCGTCCAGCGTGGACGAGGCCGTCGCGCTGCGCGCATTGAAGGCGCGCGGCGACGACGGTGCGGCGGCGAAGCAGCCCGCCGCACCCGCGAAGCCCGCGGCCCCGGCGCGCCCCGCGCGCCCGGTCGCCGCCGGCACCCCGCAGCGCCCCGTGCGTCCGGCATCGGCCGGTGCCGGGCCGCGCCCCGTGCGTCCTGCGGCCCCTGCAGGGCAGCGTCCGGCTGCCCCGGCGGGTCAGCGTCCCGCTGCGCCGGCCGGTCAGCGTCCGGCCGCGCCCGCGGGCCAGCGCCCGGCCGGTGGAGCCCCGCAGCGGCCTGCGCGCCCCGGCGCGCCGGCCGGTCAGCGCCCCGCCCGTCCCGCCGCACCGGCCGGTCGCGGTGGCGGAGACGACCGCCCGCTCGGGCCGCGCCCGACGCCCGGTGCGCGTCCGCTCGGACCGAAGCCGACCCCCGGCGCGCGTCCGGCCCAGGCGGCCCCGCAGCGTCCCGTGCGCCCGGGTGGCGACGCGCCGCAGCGCCCCGCGCGTCCCGCGCCCGGCGGCGGCAAGCCGCTCGGCCCGCGCGTCATCCAGCAGGCGCAGCCCGCCGCGCCGAAGGCGCCCGCCCGTCCCGCCGCGCAGTCGCCGACGACGAGCGCACGCGGTCCGGTGC
>JALRCL010000883.1 GCA_023268575.1 Patulibacter sp. | reverse complement strand
CCAACTCGTGACGTCACTCGTTTGATGCAAGGTGTTCCGGGGCTCGTCGCCAAGGACGGCGCGGAGGCGGTGTTCGCCCACGGGCGCTGCAGCGCGAAGAACGTCCGGCTGAGCAGGAGGCTCACGCCGTTCAGCGCGAGGCTCGCCCCGAACCACACGAGCGCGACGGTCGTCGCGTCGGTGTTCTCCTCGGTCCACTTCCCGCGCTGGAAGAGCGTGGCGATGATGTCGTGCGAGATCACCGGGCTCATGAAGAGCAGCCCGACCGGAACGAGCAGGACGACGATCTGCCCCATCCCGCCGCTGACGAGCGACCGCAGCTCCACCTGGTCGCGGCGCGAGACCGCGCGACTCAGCGCCGGGAAGAGCACGGTCACGATCGCCACGGAGAAGATGCCCTGCGGCAACATGTAGAGCCGGAACGCGGCCTCGATCGCGCGCGGTCCGTCGTCGTCGACGTGGCTGGCGAGGACCGAGTTGATGAGGGCGCTGAAGTTGATGAGGCCGAGGCTCAGCGCCACGGGCACCATCAGGAGGAGGACCTGTCGCAGGCGGGGGTCGCTCAGGTCGACGCGTGGCAGGACGCGGATCCCGTAGCGCCGCAGCACGGGCACCGCCATCAGCAGCTGGACGACGGTGCCGACGAGGACGCCGATCGCCTGGGCGTAGATCTGGTTCGGGCCGTCGAACGCCGGCAGCAGCGCGAGGTTCACGACGATGATCACGCCGTTCCACACGAGCGGCGAGAGTGCGGGAATCGTGAAGTGCCCGTAGGCGTTCAGCGCGCCGACGAGCAGGCCGTTGAGCCCGAGCAGGAGGACCGTCGGCAGCATCACCTGCGAGAGGCCCGTCACGAGCCCGTCGGCCGAGGACCCGACCCCCGCCCGCACCTCGTCGCCGACGAACAGCGGCATGTAGAGCGGCGCCGCGAGCATCGCCACCACGACGAGGATCGCCAACCCGCCGAGGAGGACCCAGAAGAGGGTCGAGATCAGCAGCAGCGCCTCGCGCCGGCGCTTCTGCTCGAGGAGGTCGGTGAAGACCGGGACGAACGCCGCCGAGAGCGCCATGTCGGCGAAGAGGCTGCGCAGGAGGTTCGGGACCGTGAACGCGAGCGTGAACGCGCTCGCCGGGCCGCTCGCGCCGTAGATCGCGCTGGCGACCATCTCGCGCACGAGACCCGCGACCCGCGACAGACCCGTCGCGATCGAGAAGATGAGCGTGTTGCGCGCGCGGCCGGACGCTTCGGAGGAACCGGGCACCGCCGCGGCATCCTAGTCCTCGCGGCGGAGGGGGCACCGCACGGTCGGTCCCGACCTGGCTATCATCCGCCGTCGCTCTATGGCCAACATCGCATCGCAGAAGAAGCGCATCCTGCGCACGGAGCGCGAGCGCCAGGAGAACCGGCGCTCCACCTCCGCCATCAAGACCCAGTTCCGCCACCTCCAGGCGGCCGTCGAGGGCGGCGATGCCGCGGCCGTGACCGAGGCCGAGCGCAAGCTCGCGAGCCTCGTCGACAAGGCCGTCAAGGGCGGCGCGATCCACCGCAACAGCGGTGCTCGCAAGAAGGCGCGCGCGGCGCGCCTCGTGAAGCGCGCCTCCGCCTGAGCCGCGCGCTCCACGCCTGAGGCGGCCGCTCCCCCACGGGAGCCGCCGCGATCAGCAGCCGAACGGCCCGCCCCGCGGGCCGTTTCGTCGTTCCGGCGCAGGAGCCACCGGCCGCCCCGGCCACCCAGCGCTCGGCCGAGCCGGCCGGTGAGGCCCGGTCAGCGGCGGGCGGTGATCGCGCCGATGACGCGGACCGCCTCGGTGTCGGCGTCCAGCAGCGAGTCGCCGCGGGCGGCGAGCTCCAGGCCGGCCACGCGGTCCACCGCGGCGGCCAGCGGCCCGGCGCCGATGTCGCGCGCCTCGCCGATCCGGCGGTCGGCTGGGGATCGGACGGCTGGCTCATCGGCACGAGGATAGAGTGCCGACCCGTGACGTCCCCGAAGCTCCGATCATTCACCGGCGAGATCGCCATGATCTTCGAGGAGGACGACCGTTACCGCGGTCGCCTGCTGCTGATCACCCTCGACACCGAGATCCCCCTCGAGCTCAACACCTTCGAGGTGGAGGGCGACCTCGCGGTGGCGCTCTCCGGCGTGCTCGAGGAGGGCCAGGTGGTGCGCATCGATTGCCGCGGCGACTGGGCCGAGGTGGTGTCGCCCGAGAGCATCGAGACGTCCGACAAGACCGTGGCCACCGTGCTGCACATCGAGGTGCTGGAGCCGGCGTGATCTCCGAGCGCGTCACCATCGGCGGCGACGGACCGCCGCTGGCCGCCGAGATACTGCGCCCGGATGCCGGCACGCCCCTCGCGGGCGTGGTGGTGTGCCACCCGCACCCGATGTACGGCGGCACGCGCGAGAGCCACGTGGTGCGCGCGCTGGGAAGGGCCATCGTGGCCGAGCTCCTCGAGCACCAGCACCGCACCGGCCTCCCCCATCACGAACCCATCGCGACCGATGTC
>JALRCL010000874.1 GCA_023268575.1 Patulibacter sp. | reverse complement strand
GGCGTCGCCACGAGCAGCGCGATCCGCTCCGGCGCGACGTCCGCGACGGTCGCCAGCCACGCGGCGCGCGCGGCGAGCACCGTGCTCTTCCCGGTCCCCGCGGCCCCGCGCACGAGCACCGGCCCGGCCTCGGGCCCCGCGTCGAGCGTCGCCGCGCCGGCCTGCGCGTCGGAGAGCCCGTGGAGCGGTTCGGCCACGGGTCGATGATCGCCGATCGCCCGCCGCGGCGGGTGGGTCGGGAGGAGCGCGTCGCGGACGAGGTCCTACGATGGAGTCGATGCCCGCCGCCGCACCACTGGACCCCGCGGAGTGGATCGCGGCGTTCGGGCGCGCGGCCGACGCGGTGGCCGGCGGCCTGCGCCACGCCCGCAGCGGCGACGACGGCCAGGCCGGCCTCGCCGAGGAGACGGGCGAGCGCGGGGCGGGCGGTGATCGGACCCTCGTGATCGACGCCGACGCCGAGGACGCGGTCTTCGCCGAGCTCGAACGGCTCCACGACGGCGGCGCCCGGTTCAGCGCGCTCTCGGAGGAGCGCGGTCGCGTCGACTTCGGCGGGACGGACGCGCTCGTCGTCATCGACCCGATCGACGGCTCGACGAACGCGAAGCGGGGCGTCGCGCACCACGCCGTGTCGCTGGCGCTCGCGACCGGCCCGGACGTCGTGACGCGCGGGACGATGGCCGACGTGACCTGCGGCCTCGTGCTCGACCTCGGCTCCGGGGTCCGGCACGACGCGATCCGCGGCGCCGGCGCGCGCCGCGACGGCCGGCCGCTGCGCGGCCCGGCCACCGAGCGGCGCTCGGGCGACGGCCGGATGGAGCTCGTCGCGATCGAGTCGGCCGATCCGCGCAACCTCGTCGCCGCCGGTCCGGCGCTCGTCCAGCACGCCCACCGCGTGCGGGCGATCGGCGCGATGGCGCTCTCGCTCTGCTGGGTCGCCGACGGCCGGGTCGACGCGATGGCGTCGCTCTGGCGGTGCCGCGCGATCGACGTCGCCGCCGGGCAGCTCATCGTGCGCGAGTCCGGCGGACACGTCGCGTTCGGGACCGACCCGGCGGGCGACCTGCTCGCCGCGCCGCTGGACCTCGAGCCGCACCTGCCGATCAGCGCGGCGCGCAGCCCCGAGGGGCTGCTCGGGGCGATGGCCCTGCCGGCCGTCGCCGACGCGCGCGCCTGACGCGGCCGCCGCAGCGCCCCGCCGGCCCCGCCGCCCCCGACCGGGGGGCGCTTCGCGTACTCCGTCCGCGTCTTCTTGTAACCGCACGCCCGTGGGCTTGTAAGAACAGGTGTTCGACGCTACAGTCGAGTGGAACTTAGAACTAAGGACCTTCCCCATGGCCGACACCCCCAGCACCGCCAAGACCAGCTCGACCGGCGCGGCGAAGACCACGCGCAAGCCCGCTGCTCGCAAGACGACCGCCAGCAAGCCCGCGGCGAAGCGCACCACCACGCGCTCGACCGCCGCGAAGAGCACGACGCGGACGACCGCCGCGAAGCCGAAGACGGCCGCCGGTGCCAAGACGCAGACCGCCGCGAAGGCGACGAAGAAGACCGCCGTGAAGGCCGAGTCCCGCGTCCAGGCCGCCACCCAGAGCGTCCAGGAGCTGGCGACGAAGGCCCGCAAGACCGTCACGACCGTCGCCGACAAGGCGCCGAAGTCCGTCGACGACGCGCAGAAGCAGCTCGAGGTCGCCGGCGGCAAGGCCCAGGTGTACGCCGAGAAGGCCGTCCTGATCCCGGTCGGTGCCGCGCTCGAGGCGCGCGACGCCGCCGTCAAGCAGGTCGAGGTCGCCACGGACAAGGCGCGCAAGCAGGCCGAGGCCCGCCGCGACGCCGCCCGCAAGCTCGCCGACGAGCGCCGCAAGGCCCTCGAGACGCAGCTCAAGACCTTCGAGAAGCGCGGCGCGAAGGCCCGCAACGAGCTCGAGCGCGACCTCAAGCGCACCCGCACGCAGGTCGAGCGCGAGCTGCGCGAGCGCCGCGCGAAGGTCGAGGCCCGCGTGAAGGACCTCCCGACCGTCGGCGAGCTCCGCGGCGAGCTGCCGAAGCTCCGTGGCGAGGTCGAGGCCCGCGTGTCGAAGGGCCGCACGAAGGCCACCGAGCTCACCGGCCAGGTCCGCGAGCGCATCGGCGCCCTGGCCTGAGCCGTCCCTGCCGCGTCCGCGCGGCGGCCCCTCCTCCGAGCGCCCGGCGGCCCCGCCCCGGGCGCTCGCTCGTTCCGGGGCGCCCACCGCGCCCGACCGGGGGTGGATGCCCACCCCGGGCGGCACGGGGGCGGACGAACCGGGCTGTCACAATCGGTCCATGCCCACCCGCGAGGAGATCCTCCAGGCGCTGGAGTCGGTGATCGATCCCGAGATCCGACGTAACGTCGTCGAGCTCGGCATGGTCCGCGAGATCGCGATCGGCGAGGACCGCGTCGACGTCACGATCTCGCTGACGACGAACGGGTGCCCGCTGCGCAACCACTTCGTCGTCGGCGTGCGGAAGGCGCTGCGCGAGCTCGGCGTGGACGAGGTCGGCGTCGACTTCGACGTCCTGTCGCCCGACGAGAAGGCCGCGCTGCAGCGCAAGCTCGGCCGCCCGGCGCTGCCGGACGGCTCCCAGGCCGCGCTGGCGAGCGTCGCGAACGTCATCTGCGTCGGCTCGGGCAAGGGGGGCGTCGGCAAGTCGACGCTCACGACGAACCTCGCCGCCGCGCTGGCGTCCGAGGGCAAGCGCGTCGGCGTCCTGGACGCGGACGTCTGGGGCTACTCGATCCCGCGCATGCTCGGCCTCGG
>JALRCL010000119.1 GCA_023268575.1 Patulibacter sp. | reverse complement strand
CTCGACGATCGGCTGGTGCACGTCGGCGGAGATCTGGGCCGCGCGCTCCGCGTCGATCCCCACGACCGGCGAGTACGAGCCCATGCCGCCGGTGTTCGGGCCCTCGTCGCCGTCGAAGATCCGCTTGTAGTCCTGCGCGGGCGCGAGCGCCACGGCGCGCTCGCCGTCGCAGACCGCCAGCAGGGAGAGCTCCTCGCCGTCGAGGAACTCCTCCACGACGACGGCGGCGTCGCCGAACCGCTGGTCCTCGAGCATGTCGACGAGCGTCGCGCGCGCCTCGTCCTCGTCCTGGGCGATCACGACGCCCTTGCCAGCGGCGAGGCCGTCGTACTTCAGGACGACGGGGAAGCCGAACGACGTGGCGACCTCCATGCCCGCGTCGACGCTCGTGACCGTCTCGTGGCCGGCGGTCGGGACGCCGGCGGCGATCATGACCTCCTTCGCGAAGGCCTTCGAGCCCTCGAGCCGCGCGGCCGCGGCGGTGGGCCCGAACGCGGGGATGCTCGCCTCTTGCAGCGCGTCGACGAGGCCCGCGACGAGCGGGACCTCCGGCCCGACGGCCACGAGGTCGACGCCGAGCTCCCGAGCCAACCCGACGAGCCCCGGGACGTCGTCGACGGCGACGTCGTGGACGGTCGCGTCCTCGGCGATGCCGGGGTTGCCGGGCGCGGCGTGGAGGTCCCCGGGCGCCTCGACCTGGGGCGAGCGCGCGAGAGCGCGGACGATGGCGTGCTCGCGCCCACCGGCGCCGACGACGAGGACCTTGGCCATGCGCGCCAACCTACTGTCCGGCGACGTCCGCGCGACGCGCCGGCGCCCGGGACGGGGCCCGGGCGCGGTCGCGCGTCGTGCCGCTCAGGGGGTGCCGTCGGCGAGGCTCGTCGCCGAGCGGAGCTTCCCGCTCACGACGCTCGCCTTCGTCCAGGCGACGGTGAACGTGCCGTCGGGCAGCGCGCCGATCGCCGCGCCGCCGTAGGCGTTCGAGCGGTCCAGCAGCTGCTCGTCGGTGAACGCGTCGAGCGTCGTCGGTGCCCCGAGGGGGCCGCCGGCCGGTCGCACCGCGACCTGCACCGCGGTGCCGCGGTCGCCGTTGGAGCCGCCGCGCGGCACTTCCTGCTCGCGCACGAGCACGAGGCCGGTGGCGCCCTGGGCGGTCGTCGCGACGCCGTGGATGCGGCCGGCGGCGGCCAGGTCGGTCGCCGTGCCGACGCGGCCGGTGGCGTCGCCCTGAGCGATGCGCGGCAGGTCGTGCGCGGTGCCGTCGGCGGCGCTGCCGACGACCTGGTTCCAGCCGACGATCGGCCGGTTGGCGCGGTCGATCGCGGCGACGAGCTCGCCGCCCGGCGCGCGCACGACGGTGCCGCCCCGGTCCAGCGGCTTCGGCGCGGCGAAGCGCGAGCCGTCCGTGTCGCGGCTCGTCGCACGCACCACGTAGGGCTTCGTGCGGTCGGCGGCGGCGTCCTGCTCGCCCCACGCGATCACCGCGCGGCCGTTCCGGCCGACCGCGACGGCGACGCTCGAGAAGCCCGGGCCGCCGCGGCGCAGGGTCTGCCGCGCGCCGAGCTCGCCCTTGCGGATGTCGAGCGAGCGCGTGAAGAGCCGGCGCGTCTTGGCGCTCGCGCCCTGCTCGAAGACGAGCACCGACTCGCCCGAGCGCCCGGTCGCGAGGCCCAGGAGCCGGCTCGAGCGGCTGCCGCTGATGAGCCGGGGCGTGCCCAGCTGGAGCTTCGCCTTCGAGCTCGAGCGCCGCCAGCTCGCGTAGACGCGCACGACGCCGTCGTCGCCGACGTCGCTCCAGGCCATCACGAGATTGCCGGACGGCGTGCCGGCGAGACGCACGGGCTGGTCGAGGACGGCGGTGCCGTGGTAGCGGGCCGCGCCGAGGCGCACCTCGGGTCCCGACCCGGCGGAGATGCCCAGGCGCAGGCGCGGGAGCCGCGCGGTCCGCGTCCCGCCGCGACCGTTGGGGACCTCGCGGGTGGCGGTGCCCTGCGAGCGGGTCCGCGCCCAGAGCAGCTGGTCGGCGCCGTACGGGATCGGCTCCGGGACGACGCCGGCGAGCGTCCGGCGCCCACCGGGGCGGCCGTCGGCCTCGACGCCGAGGATCCGGCTGTTCAGGGCCCCCTTCGAGGAGCCGCGTGCGAGCACGAGCCGGCCGCCGGCGGCGTCCACGGCAACCGCTGAGACGCCCACGCCGGTGTCGAGCTCGACCGGCGCCCCGAACGCCGCACCGGCGGCGGCGGGCGCGGTCAGCGCGAGGGCTCCGGCGCTCAGGAGAGCGAGCGGGAC
Organism: Patulibacter sp.; assembly: GCA_023268575.1. Lineage (GTDB taxonomy): Bacteria > Actinomycetota > Thermoleophilia > Solirubrobacterales > Solirubrobacteraceae > Patulibacter. Next base: position 515 of record JALRCL010000119.1, on the reverse strand, counting down.
GCGGTGGCGGTGGATCGTCGGCAACGGGTGCTCCTGTCCTACTCGGGGCGGGACCGAGCGACGGTAACGCACGACACCGCCTCCGCTCGCAGGTTGCCGTTCACGCCGCGCGCGGACGCGGTGCCGGACGGCGGGCCGCTGCGGCGACCCGTCCGTCCGGTCCGGCGGCGCCGCCGGGCGCCGCGGGAGGGTCAGATCCCGGCGATGAAGTCGTCGATCGGGATCGCGGTGAGCGTCTCGAAGCTCCCGGTCCCGCGCGAGGACAGCTCGAGCGACACGCGGGCGATCGTCTGCTCGTCCGGCGCCTCGACGATGTTGATGAAGTCGTACTGCCCGAGCGTCGCCCACTGGGCCGTGACGGACGCGCCGAGCGCCTCGACCTCCTTGTTCACCTCGCGGATCCGCTGCGGGTTGTTCTTGATCGTCTGCACGCCGTCGGGCGACAGGCGGGTCAGCAGGACGTAGGTCGGCACGGGTGTTCCCCTCGGTTCGACGTTCCGGCGACCGCACGGGGC
>JALRCL010000859.1 GCA_023268575.1 Patulibacter sp. | reverse complement strand
TCGAGGCCGAGGCCCGACGCCCCGCCGGTCACGACCGCGAACCGGCCGGTGAGGTCGATGCCGCGCAGGACGTCGCTCGCGGTGCTCTCGAAGCCGAAGCCGGAGCCGATCGGCTCCTGGGGGGTGCGCGTGGTGGTCATGCCCCGACGGTAGGCCGTGGAGCGCGCTCCAGGTCAAGGGACCGCCGGCGACCGGCCGCGGGGACTACGCGTCGAGACCGATCGCCCGCAGGCGCTCGCGCAGCGGCGCGTTCTGCGCGTGCGCGGCCTGCTCGAGCGCCCAGGCGCGCAGCGACGCGTCTGGCGCCTCGCGCGCCCCGGCCTGGCCGCGCAGCGCGGCGACCATCGCGTCGGCGTCGGCGCCGACGAGGATCGCCCGGTCCCAGGTCCGCGCGCCGGCGAGGTCCGGCACGACGGTCCGCCGGCCCAGGCGCGCGGCCTTGAGGATCCGGTAGGGCAGGCCCGCGTCGTTGAACGGATCGACGGTGAACGGCAGCAGCCCGGCGTCGGTCAGGCGCAGGAGCTGGGCGACCGCCTCGTCCGGCAGGCGGCCGAGGAACACGTAGGGCGCGTGCTCGCGGCACCAGCGGAAGTCGGGGTCCTCGCCGACCTCGTTCTCGTGGACCTCCCCGACGAGCAGGAGCTGGAGCTCCGGCATCCGCTCGCCGATCCCGCGCAGCAGCGACCAGTCGACGCGGCGACCGAGGTGCCCGACGGTCAGGGCGACGACCCCGGCGGTCGGCTCCGGCGCGGGGAAGCGGTCCGCCGCCAGTGGGCTGAGCACCGTCGGGCGGCCGTCCTCCTGCGCGAGCTCGGCGAGCCGGCCGCTCGAGGCGACGACGAGCGACGCGAGCCGCGAGAGGCGGTCGTGGAGGGTCGCGAGCCGCTCGCGCTGCGCGGGCCCCGCGTCGTGGGCGAGCTCGTAGCGGTCCCAGCGCCAGTACCAGACCTCGCTGCCGGCCCGCGCGCGGAACTGGGCGACGACCGGCTCCTGGATCGCGTGGAAGGCGACGACGACCCGCGGATCGCGGCCGTCGTCGCGCAGCCGCTTCAGCAGCGATCCGGCCTGGCGCTGCGCGAGCGGGCCGGCGACGCCCTCCGGCACGCGCAGGGTCGCCCCGTAGCCGGGCCGCGGAGGGTCCAGCGCGACGACGTCCGCGCCGCGCAGGAGGTCCTCGGCCTGCTCGCGCAGGATGAACTGCTCCAGCGGACGGGGCAGCAGCAGCGCGCAGGTCGGGCGCAGGTCGCTCACGGCAGGCGAGGCTACGCGATGCCCCGCGCGGGGTCCCGGCCGGCGGGTCGTCCTCCCGACGGTCAGCCGTCGCGTCGCGGGTCGCGCGCGCGGAACGCGCGGCCACGCGGCGACAGCCGGTAGCCGACGTCGAGGCTCTCCGTCAGCCCGAGCTCCTTCAGCCGCCGGACGTCGGCCTTGAACGGCAGCCGCTCCCGTCCGAGCTCCGTCGCGAGGTCGGCCGCGAGGGTCGCGGGGCGCCGGTCGATGAGGGCGAGGACCTCCCGCGTCCACGGGCCGCGCCGGCTGCGCGCGTCGATCGCGTCGAGCGCCGCGGCGATCTCCGCGACGCCGGCGTCGTCGAGCTCCGCGGCCTCGCGGAGCGCCACGCGCGGGTCGTCGCCGGCCCAGCGCACGGCGATCCGGTACACGGTGCCCTCCCGCGCGCGCAGCCGGTCGAGGAGCTCCTTCCGCGACGTGGCGCCGGCAGCCCGGGCGTCGGCCGCGCTGATCGACGCCAGGGCGACCGGCTCCACCGCGTCGATCGCGAGCTCGCCGAGCACGGTCCGCAGGCGTCCTCCCGCCTTCACCGTCGGACGGCGCTGGCGGCGGAACTGGAGCGTCACCTCGCCGGCGACGATCCGCTCCAGCAGCGGTCGGGGGATGAGCACGGGCCGATCCTGGCGCGTGGCCGCCCCGCTGTCGAGGGGTGGGGCGGCCACGCGCGGCCGCCGGCCGGACGCGCGCCGGCGGATGGGCGCGCGCGGTGCTGCGTAGCCTGTCCCGGCGATGGCGCCGCACCCCCTCCGCCGCCTGGCCGCGTCCGGCCTGGCGTACCAGGCCTCCGGCGTCGTCGCCGGGGTGCTGGCGCTCGTCACCCTGCCGCTCTACACGTCGCACCTGAGCGAGGGCGAGCTCGGCTGGGCCGAGGTCCTGCTGACGTGGATCATCCTGCTGTCGATCGTCGTTCGCGGGGGACTGCAGGAGGCGCTCCTGCGGCACTGGTTCCACGACGAGGACCCCGTGCGCCGTGCGCGGCTGGCCCGTCGCGTCGTCGTCCTCGTGGCGGCCGCCAGCACCGTCGTGGCGGGGGCCGTGCTGCTCGCCGCGGCGCCGCTGGCCGAGGTGGTGCTCGACGACGGGGGTCGCGAGGCGACGGCCACCGTGCGCGCCGCGGCGCTGGGGATCTGGGCGTTCACGAACCTCGAGGTGCTCAACGCGCTGCTCCGCGCGCAGGAGGCGCGGCGGACGTACCTGCGTGCGTCGCTGTCGAACGTCGGCCTGACCGTCGGCACCACGGTCCTGCTCGTCGTCGTGCTCGACCAGGGCGCGCCGGGCTACCTCCTGGGGAACTACCTCGCGTCGGTCGCCGTCCTCCTCGGGCTCTGGTGGTCCCAGCGCGAGCTGCTGCTCGGCCACCGCGGGCCGGACGGGCCCGGCGTCCCGATGCGCGCCCTCTGGCGGTTCGGCCTGCCGACCGTCGTGCCGGAGGTCACCGTCTTCCTCCTCACCGTCGTCGACCGGCAGTGGCTGCTGCAGGAGGCCGGCAGCGACGCCGCGGGCGTCTACGCCGCGGCGGTGAAGCTCGCGACGCTCGTGATCGTCGTCGCGCGCGCCTTCCAGGCGGCCTGGCCCCCGCTGGCCTACGACCTGCCCGCCGAGCAGGCGCCGCCGGTCTACGCCCAGGTCGTGCGGCTCTACGTCGCGCTGCTCGGGACGGTCGTGGCGGCGATCGCCCTCCTGCGCCACGAGATCTGCGACCTGCTGCTCGGGGACGGCTTCTCGCCGGCGGCGAAGGACGCGGCGGCGGAGGCCCTGCCGTGGCTCGCGCTCGGCTGGGCCCTGTGGGGCCTCACGTGGGTGTTCACGTCGATCGCCGGCCGCGCGCACGCCACGGGGCGGACCCTGCCGGCGGCGGTCCTCGGCCTCGTCGTGAACGTCCTCGTCCTCGCCTGGCTCGTGCCCGACCACGAGGCCACGGGCGCGGCGCTCGCACTCGTCGCCGCCTACGTCGTGGCGCTCGGCCTCGCGCACCTGCGCACTAGGCGGCTGCTGCGCGTCCCCTTCGACCACGCGCGGATGCTCGCCGCCGCCGTGGTGCTCGTCGCGCTCGTGCTCGCCGGCGACGCGGTCCTCCCGGGCGGCGGGGTCGACGGCTGGGCGGCGCGGCTGGCCGGGTGCGCGGCGCTGCTCCCCGCGGTCGTGCTCGCCGGCGGCGTCCGCCGCGACGAGCTGCAGGGCCTGCGCGCCGCCCTCGCCGCCCGCCGGGCATCCCGGTCCTGACGCGCGGGGCGGCCCGGTACGGGGACGGCGCGCCCCGCCGGACACCGCCACGCGTCCGGGCGGACGAACGTCCGGGGTCCACCCCCTCATGCCCCCCGGCCCGGCCGCCGATGGTGCGATCAGGGAGTCCGTTCGCGGCAGCGGCGAGCCGTTCCCTCATGAATCCCCCAGACCGCTGCGCTACGGTGGCCGGAACGCCATGAGCACGAAGAAGCGCAGCAGGTCCAAGCGGTCGGGGTCGCCCACGCACAAGCGCGGGCAGGTCGCGGTCGCCCAGCCGACGGAGGTCGTCTTCGACCGGATCGGCAAGCCGGAGATCGACCGCATCCTCCGCGAGCAGCTCGGCATGCCGCTGGCCCTCTGCGTCGACCGTTCATCGGTTGCGATGGTTCAAGCCTTCGTCGACGCGCTCGAAGCCGAGGACGACGCGGTAGCGGTCGTCCGCGAAGTCGAGGCCGAGCTCGGGATCGAGCCCGGCGCCCAGGAGCTGCCGGAGCTCACGCCGGAGCAGGAGGTGCTCCTGCTGCGCGCCGACGTCGACCAGGAGCGCCGGATCGCCGAGGTCGACAAGCGCCTCCTGGCGATCTGCCGCGAGGCGATCGTCGACCTCGACCGCCGCGCCGTCCGCGCGGAGAAGGAGCTCGAGCAGGCCCAGCGCCGCACGGAGCAGGCGCAGGCGCAGGCCGCCCGGCACGAGCGCCGCGCCGAGGAGCGCGTCGCCGAGTCGCAGGAGCTGCGCGGTCGTCTGGACAAGGCGGAGTCCGAGCTCGGCGCGCTGCAGGGCGAGCTCTCGCAGGCCCGTGCGCGCGGCGAGGAGCTGGCCGATCGGCTCGAGGACGCCCCCGAGGAGCCCGTCGCCGCCGGCGACGTCGCCGAGGAGGTCGACGACCTGCGCGCCCGGCTCGCCGAGCGCGAGCAGCTCCTGCTCGAGGCGCACGTCGAGCACGAGCGGCTCGAGGCCGCGCTCGAGGCCGCCCGCCGCGAGGCCGCGCGCCTGCACCACGAGGTCGCCGCCGACGACGAGGGCGAGGACTCCGGCGAGGAGCCGCTGCCCGAGGTCGAGACGGTCGCCGAGGCCGTCCACGTCGCGGCGAAGCGCTGTCGGAACCTCGTCTTCACCGAACGGGCCTTCGAGACCGCCGCCGACAGCCCGTTCTGGCGGCCGGACATGATCCTCCAGGATCTGGCGACGCTCGATCGGGTCGCCGAGGCGTACCTGCGGCCCGAGGGGATCGGCCAGCCGGTCGGTCAGCTCGCGCAGGACCTCGGCCTGGACTGGCGGTCCGGGGTCGGGGACGTCTGGTACGGGATCCACCCGAACGACTACCACTTCCACCACGAGGGCCAGACCCTGCGCGTCGCGGAGCACGTCCGGGTCGCCAACGGGGCCGGCGCGCAGCGCTGCGCCCGGATCTACCTGAGCTTCCACCCCGGGCCGACGGCGGACAACCCGCTGCCGCGCGGGGTCTACGTCGGGCCGGTCGGGCGCAAGCTGCCCGACTCGACCACCGGCTGACCGGCGCTCGCCGCCCTCGGCACCGACCGGTTCGTCGTGCCTCGCGGCACCGCCGGAGGCCCGGCCCGGAGGTCAGAGGTCCTGGCGCGCCAGGCGCCAGGACGCCAGCGCGGCCAGCAGCACCGCCCAGACGGCGGCCCAGGCGAGCGTTCCGGCGCCCGCGGGGTCGGCCCCGCCGAACGGGCCGAGCATGAGGAGCGGCTCCCGCGTGGTCGCCGTCAGGCGGTACAGCACGTCCTCGTAGAGCGCCTGGAACGGCAGGACGATCCCGACCACGTCGCCGGCGCGTTCGAGGGTGCGGTTGTCGATCGAGTCGCCGATCTGGCCCAGCAGGCTGCCGACGAGCCCCGCTCCGACGCACATGAACGAGCCGATGCCGCCCGCGACCTGGCTCAGCAGGACCGACGCCGCGAGCGAGAGCAGTGCGACGAGCCCGACGGCGAGCGATAGCTCGACGGCGGACCACAGCACCTGGTCGGCGACGAACCCGCCGCGCCAGCGCATGATCGCGGTCGCGCCGAGGTGCAGCACGAGCGTGTAGGGCACGGCGATCGCGGTGGCGGTGAGCCAGCGCCCCGCGAGCACCCGCAGGCGTCCCGGCGGGCGCACGAGCAGCGGCTGCAGCAGCCCGCGCTCGGCGTCGCCGCGGATCGCACCGGCGGTGAGGAAGATCGCGAGCGTCGCGCCGAGGAAGAGCGTCGCGAAGCTCGCCAGCCCGAGCAGGACGCCGGCGGTCGCGGCGTCGATCGCGGGCTCGACCTGGTCGGCGAGCGCGTCGCCGAACGCCCCGCCGCGCGGGACGGCGTCCTTCTCCACCACGCCGACCCCGAGCCAGTAGAGGACGAGGAACGCGACGGACAGCGCGACGACGACCGGCAGGACCCGGCGCCGGACGGCCTCGCGCAGGCCGAGGCGGGCGATGACCAGGACGTCCCTCATCGCCGCTGGACCCCGCCGTCGGTCGCGCCGCCGACGGCCTCGCGGTAGACGTCCTCGAGCGTCGAGCGACGGACGTTCACCGCGTAGACGCGTTCGCCGTCGGCGACGGCGGCGGCCACGATCGCCGGTGCGTCGTCGCGACCCGCGCCCTCCACGAGCCGGACGCCGCGATCGGTCTCCAGCTCCACCCCGGCGGCGCGCGTCAGCACGCTGGGGCGGTCGTCGGCGACCACCCGGCCGTCGACGACGATCGCGACGCGGTCGCAGACGCGCTCGACCTCGCCGAGCAGGTGGCTCGACAGCAGCACGCCGACGCCGCGGTCGCGCAGCGCGGCGAGCAGGTCGCGCACGATCGCCCGGCCGACCGGGTCCAGGGCGCTCGTCGGCTCGTCGAGCAGGATGATCCGCGGTTCGCCGAGGAGGGCCTGGGCGATGCCGAGCCGCTGCTGCATCCCCTTCGACATCGCCCCGACGCGCAGGTCGGCGCTGTCGCCCAGCCCGACGTCGCGGAGTCGCTCGCGGCGCTCCGGCGCGCCCCCGGTGGACCGGGCGAGCCGCTGGTGCAGCGCGAGGACCTCGTCGGCGGTGAGCCAGTCGGGGAAGCGGAAGAGCTCGGCGAGGTACCCCGTCGCGCGGCGGGCCTCCGCGGTCCCGACCGGGGCGCCGTCGACGAGCGCCGTGCCGCCCGTCGGGTGCACGAGGCCGCAGGCGATCTTCGTGAGCGTCGTCTTGCCCGCCCCGTTGGGGCCCAGCAGGCCGACGAGCTCGCCGGGGGCCACCTCCAGGTCGACGCCGAGCAGCGCCGCGCGGCCGCCGCGGTAGGTCTTCTCGAGTCCGCGCAGCGCGAGCGCGGGCGCGGAGGAGGGGGAGCTGCCCGGGGGCACGGCGCGAACGGTAGCCCCTCTCGCCCCGCGCGATCGGCGGTCCCCGCTCAGGCGGCGCCGGCGGACGGGGTCTCGAGCTGTGCGTTGAACGCCTCCGCGGCCTCGCGGATCCCGACGCCGTGGTTCGGCGCGAGGGTCGATCGCACGTGCCACCAGTAGCGGCGCGGGGAGTGCCCGGGCAGGACGAGCGCCGCGAGCGCGCGCAGGAGGTACGGCCACGCCGCGAGCGGGCGGCAGAGCCAGGCGACGACCGCCCCGTGGTGGGCGACGAGGTAGCGCTCCTGGTTGCGGTGCAGCTCGACGATCCGGCGCCGCGCGCCCGCCCCCGTCGAGAGGCCCTCGTGGTGGATGCAGCGCGCGGCCGGCACGTGGAGCGTGTGCCAGCCGTTGTCGGCGAGCCGCCGCTGCAGGTCGACCTCGTCGCCGTAGACGAAGTACTCCGGGTCGAGGTGCCCGATCGTCGCCGACGCCGCGATCCGCACGAGCAGGCACGCGGACTGGCACCAGTCGACGCGCCGCGTGCTCGCCCCGCCGGACTGCACGACGAGCGCGCGGTGCAGCAGCAGCGACTGGGCGAGCGTCGTCCCGAGCCCGGGGAAGCGCCACGCCGAGGGCTGCTCGACCCCGTCGGGCCGCAGCAGCGCCGCCCCCGCGCAGGCGGCGCGCGGGTCGCGCTCCAGCGCGTCGAGGAGCTCCTTCGTCGCCCCGGCCTGCAGCTCGCTGTCCTCGTTCAGCAGCAGCGCGTAGCGGCCGCGCGCGGTGTCGAGCAGCAGGCTGTCGTTGGCGGCCTTGCCCTGGCGGCGGTCGAGCGCGATGACCGTCGCGCCGACCGGGTGCTCGCGGGCGATCCGGGCGCTGTCGTCGGTCGAGGCGTTGTCGAGGACGAGGACCTCGGTCGGCAGCTCGAGCAGCCGCTGCTCGCGTGCGATCGCGTCGAGGCACGCCGGCAGCACGTCGGCGCCGTTCGTGCCGACCACGCAGAAGCTGATCACCGGGGTGGCGCCCGCCGTCACGCCGGGCACGGTACCGACCCGGACCGCTTCGGCCCGCCGCCGCACGCGCGCTGTCGCGACGCGGGGCCCGGGGCGACGGCCCGCCGGGTGCGGCAGACTGCGGGGACGGCGCCCCGCGCGCCCCCGCGATGCCCGACGTTCCCGATCAGATCGCCGCCTACCGGATCCTCCGGCCGCTCGGCAGCGGCGGGATGGGGACCGTGCACCTCGCCGAGCACGTGACCCTCGGCCGGCGCGTGGCCCTGAAGCTCCTCGCGCCCGAGCTCGCCCACGACGACGGGTTCCGGGAGCGGTTCATGCGCGAGGCGCGGCTCGCCGCGCGGCTCGACCACCCCGCGGTCGTCCCGGTCTACGACGCGGGCAGCGACGAGGCCGGCCTGTGGCTGGCGATGCGCTACGTCCCCGGCGAGGACCTGGCCGCGCGCCTGCGCCGCCTCGGGCCGCTGCCGCCCGCGGCCGCCGTCGCCGTCGTCGCCTCGCTCGCCGCGGCGCTGGATCACGCGCACGCCCAGGGGATCGTCCACCGGGACGTCAAGCCGAGCAACGTCCTGCTCGAGGGGCCGCTCGGCGACGACCCGGCCGCGATCCCCGAGCGGGTGCTGCTGGCCGACTTCGGCCTGACCGCCGAGCTCGACGGCAGCGGCGACCTCACCCGGACCGGCACCCTGCTCGGGTCGATCGACTACGTCGCCCCGGAGCAGGTCGACGGCGGCGACGTCGACGCGCGGGCGGACGTCTACGGGCTGACCGCGACGCTCGTGGCCGCGCTTACCGGGGCGCCGCCCTACGACGGCACGACCGCGCGCAAGCTCTACGCGCACGTCAACGCGCCGCCGCCCGCGCTCGGCGACGAGCGACCGCCGCTCGCGCCGTTCGACGACGTGCTCGCCGCCGGGATGGCGAAGGACCCCGCGGACCGCCCGGCATCCGCGGGCGCGCTCGCCGCGGACGCCCGGATGGCCCTGCGACGGATCGCCGAGCCCCAGGCGACGCAGCCGATGGCCGCCCTCGACCTCGACGGGGGCCCGGCGCGCCCGGTCCCGCCGCCCGGGGCGGAGCCCGAGGCCCGCCCGCGCGACGCCGAGCCGACGCGCGTGGTGCGCGCTGGTGCGCCCGTCGCGCACCCGCGCGACGCGGATCCGACGCGGGCCGTCCCGGCCGACGACCCCACCCGGATCGCCCCCGACGCGCGCCGAGCGGCGTCCGGGCCCGCGCCGGTCGGGCCCGCCGCCCGGCACGAGGTCGCGCGGATCACCGTCGAGCGGGGGGCCGACCCCACCCGCGTCCAGGGGCGTCGCGCCGAGCGCGACGGCCCGGGGGCGGACCCGCCGGTGTCCGCCGGCGGTCGTCGCGCGGCGCCGTGGGCGATCGCGGCGCTCGTCGCCCTGCTCGTGGCGCTCGGGGCCGTCGTGGCGATCGGCCTCTCCGGCGGCGACGACGGGGGCGACGTCGCGTCGACCCGGTCGACGTCGTCCTCGGCGCAGGACGAGGGACGGACGACGGACGAGGACGGCACGGCGACCGACGCCGGCGGGACGCCCTCCGGCGAGCCGTCCGGCGCCGACGAGGGAACGACGACGGACGGCGGGGACGCCGGGGGACAGCCGCCCGCCGACGGCACGCCGGTCGAGGGCGGCGGCGTGCTGAGCGCCGGTTCGGGCGATCCGATCGCGGGCGCGCCGCCGGCGGAGTACCTCGCCGCCGACCAGGGGTGGCGGACCGCGCTGCCGACCCCGGCGGAGGGCGGCTGGGCGGCGCCGTCGCGCACCGCCCAGTCCGGGGGCGCGCTGCACCGCGTCCGCCAGGCCGGGCCCGACGGCCGCGTCATCATCGTCGACCACACGCCGGGCCAGGCGGCGAGCTTCGCCACGCGGCGCGGCGACGAGCGACGCGCGGTCCCCGGCACCGCCGCGGGCACCGTCACGGGCTACGGCTTCTCGGACCGCCGCATCAGCGGGATCCCGGAGTGCGGCGCCGGGTACTGCGTCGACGTGCCGCTGAACCTCGGGCCGAACGGTCCCGAGTGGGGCGTGCTCGCCGCGGCGCCGACGGCCGACGAGGCCTGGGCGACGGCGATCCGGATCGCGCAGGCGACCGGGCGCGCCGGCGGCTGAGCGGCGGCGCGCGGCGGACGGGCGGCGCGCTCGTCCGCGAAGATGGCGCCTGCGTGCACGTCCGGCTCGTCGATCCCTCCGCCTACACCCCGCCGTACGACCACGCGCTGGCCAGCGCGCTGGCGCGCGCCGGTGCGCGGGTGACGCTCGCCACGAGCGAGTTCCCGTACGGCGACGTGCCGGGGCCCGAGGGGTACGCGATCGAGCGGCGCTTCTACCGCCGCGGTCGCGGTCCGGCCGGCTCGCTGCAGCGGCGGATCACGAAGCTCGTCAGCCACGTGCCGGACATGCGCGCGCTGGGGCGCGACGCGCGCGACGCCGACGTCGTCCACTTCCAGTGGCTCGCGCTGCAGCAGCTCGACGGGCTGCTCCTGCCGCGGGGGCGCCCGGTGGTCCTCACCGCGCACGACGTCCTGCCGCGCGAGCCGCGCCCGGGACAGCTGCGCGCGCAGGAGCGCCTGTACCAGCGCGTCGACGCGGTGGTCGTCCACTCCCATCACGGCCGCGATCGGCTCGTCGGGCAGCTCGACGTCGACCCGGCCACGGTCCACGTGATCCCGCACGGCGCCTTCGAGCACCTGACGGCGGTCGAGCGCGCCGCGCTGCCGCGCCCGCTCGATGCGGTGAAGCGCCCCGTCGTCCTGCTCTTCGGCCTCGTGCGCCCGTACAAGGGGCTCGACGTCCTGCTCGACGCGTGGCGGCGCCTCGCCGCCGACGCGCGCGGCGAGGCGCCCGCTGAGCTGTGGGTCGTGGGCCTGCCGAAGATGGACCTCGCGCCGCTGAAGGCACAGGCGCCGTCCGGGGTGCGGTTCGTCGACCGGTTCGTCGCCGACGAGGAGGCGGCGGCGTTCTTCGACCGCGCCGACGTCGTCGTGCTCCCCTACCGCGAGATCGACCAGTCCGGGGTGCTCTTCACGGGTCTGGCGTTCGGCAAGCCGCTCGTGCTGAGCGACGTCGGCGGCTTCCCGGAGATCGCCGCGGAGGGTGCCGCCGAGCTCGTGCCGGCGGGGGACGCGCCGGCGCTGGCCACCGCGCTCGAGCGCCTGCTCGGCGACCGCGAGCGACGCCGCGAGCTGGGGGCCCGGGCCGGCGCCCTCGCGCGTGGCCCGTACTCGTGGGACGCGGTCGCCGAGGCGCACCTCGAGCTGTACCGCGCACTGCTCGAGCGCTGAGGGCGCCGATGGTCGGCCGAGCCACTGCCGGCCGCTCCTACCGCCGGTAGGATTGCCGCATGCCGGCTCTCGACCTCCTCGCCGCCCACCGTCGCGCCCGGCGCTTGCCGCTGGGCCGGACGGTCGTCTCGCGGGTCTACCGGGCGGCCGCGCCGTACTTCCTCACCGTCCCCGCCGAGCTGCGCGAGCTCGAGCCCGGGCGGGCGGTGGCGAGCATGCGCGCGGTCCCGTGGACGCGCAACCACCTGGGCACCGTCCACGCGATCGCGCAGTGCAACCTCGCCGAGTACGTCATGGGCGCCGTCGCGGAGGCGACCGTCCCGGCGACCCACCGCTGGATCCCGCGCGGGATGACCGTCGACTACCGCGCGAAGGCCACCGGGCGGCTGACCGCCACGGCGACGCTCGACCTGCCCGAGCCGCTCGCCGACCGGCAGGAGCTGCCCGTGGCGATCGAGCTGGCCGACCGCGACGGCACGGTCGTCTCCGCGATCGAGATCCGGATCTGGATCACCGCGCGGCCCGCCGGCTGAGGACCGCGACCCGCGCGGCGGGCATCCCGCGCGCAAGGACGACCGCCGACCTCGGTGCGGTCCGTCGCGCATCCGGGCTCAGCGCGCCGCCCCGGGGTCCCGGGCCGGCTGCAGCTCCCGCAGCGACCGCCGCTGGCGTCCATCCTCGTCGAAGTTCGCGGGGCTCAGCCACGTGCGGAACGCCGCGTCGACCGCCGGCCACTCATCGTCGCCGATCGAGAACCACGCGGTGTCGCGCGTGCGGCCCTGCACGACCATGTGGCGGCGGAACGTCCCCTCGTAGGTGAAGCCGAACCGCTCCGCGGCCGCCCACGAGCGGCGGTTCAGCGCGTTGCACTTCCACTCCAGCCGCCGGAAGCCGCGGGCGAACGCCTCCGTGGCCAGCAGGTGCACCGCCTCGGTCGCCGCGCGGGTGCGCTGCAGCGGCGTGCCGAACCAGACGTGGCCGATCTCGATCCGACCGTGCTCGGGCACGATCGCCATCAGGGCGAGGCAGCCCGTGGCGCGGCCGTCGAGCAGCACGGCGTGCAGCAGCGGGTCGTTCGAGGCGGCGAGCTCCCGCAACTGCGCGTCGAAGGCCGCGCGGTCCGCGAACGGACCGTAGGGCAGGTAGTCCCACAGCACGGGGTCGCCGGCCTGCGCGTCCCAGAGCGCGTCGCCGTGGACGGCCGGGTCCAGCCGCTCCAGGCGCACGTCGCGCCCCACGAGGGTCCGGCCGTCGGGCGGCGCGGCCGGCGTCCAGCTGATCCGCGCTCCCAGGCGGGCGTCGTCGTCCATGGACGGCACCGTAGTCCGCGAGCGCCGCGGGACCGGCGCCGCGGGCGCTCGCCGCC
>JALRCL010000815.1 GCA_023268575.1 Patulibacter sp. | reverse complement strand
GGGCCCCTGGCGGCGGGCGTCGTCCTCTTCACGACCTTCCTGGCCTGGCAGGACGAGAGCGCGGACAACTCCGGCTACCTGCTGCGCCGCCAGGCGCCGGGCGTCGGCGATCTGGGACGGGCGCGCCGGGGGCCCGACGACCTGCGGTCGTTGCGCACCCCGCTGTACGCGGCCTGGCGGGCGCTCCGGCCCACCCGCTGAGCCGGGTCGCGGGGCGCTCGGTGGCGGCGGTCCGCCGGGCGCCGTCGGGTCGGAGGGCACCGGTCCGCGTGCCCGCGGGCGGCGGGGCGCCGCCGTCGCCGCCCGACCGGCTCAGGCGTCGCGGTCGTCGGCGGGCGTCGCGGCGGCGGACTCCATCTCCGCCATCGCCTTCGACATGCTCGTCGGGTACGGCGCCTCGCGCGGGACCTGCGCCATGAGCCAGCGGGTGAAGGTCAGCAACCGGTCGGGGCTGTAGCGGTCGGGGTGCACGAGCATGAGCCGCGCGCCCTCCTCCGCGTTGCCGATGACCAGGCGGGTGAGCAGGTCGACGTCGATGTCGTCCGGGCTGCGGCGGACGGCGAGGCCGATCGTCAGCAGCTCGCGCCCGAGCTGGACGACGCCCTCGCGGATCTCGACGACCTTCGAGCGGATCTCCGGCGGCGCGCCCTCGGCCGGGTGCAGGATGAGCAGCCAGCGGCTCGGGTTGCCCTGGACGGCGCGGAAGAACGTCTCGAGCGCCGTGACGAGCACGTCGTCGGGGTCGGTGTCCATCCACGGCGGGCTCGGGATCGCCTCGGCGAGCTCGGCGAGGGTGCGCTGCTCCTCGCGCTCCAACAGGGCGGCGAGCAGCTCGGCGCGGTTGGCGAAGAAGTCGTAGACGACGGGCTTCGTCACGCCGGCGGCGCGGGCCACGGCCTCCATCGAGACGGAGTCGAAGCTCTGCTCGCTCGTGACGAGCAGGAGCGTCGTGTCGAGCAGCTGCTCGCGGCGCTCCTCGGGCGGGAGGCGGGGCGCGGGCCGGCGACGACGAGCGGGGGGACGGGGCCGGGGCGCCACGCGGCGATTCTGACAGGCCGACCGGCTGCCGCGCGCGGGCGCGCGGCCCGGCGGGACGGGCAGGGTCGGCAGGACGCGCGTCCAGCGTGCGGCCGGGCTCCGGGCGTCGGGTATACGCTTCCGTAGGTACGGTGCCGTAGGAAGCGGCTCCGCGCTCGACCCGTCAGCACCGATGCAGATCCCCATGCCCCTCGCCCAGGCCGACGCGGTGCGATGACGACCGTCCTCGCCCACCACCTCAACGGGGCGCTGGCGCTCGCCTTCGCCGGGCCGCCGATCCTCGTCGTCGCCGCGGTCGTGCTGTGGCTGCGCAAGCACGGCCCGGCCGAGGACGACGAGGACTTCGACTGGGACGACGAGCTCGAGCGGGACGCCGGCGGCCCGGGCGCGCTGGCGCCCCCCGGCGGTCCGTCGGCGCGTCGCGGCTGAGCGGAGAGCCGCGGGGCGGCCGCCCGCGGGCGATGGTGCCGCGGTGGCCGGTGGCGCACGCCACCGGCCGGGCCGGTCAGTCGACCTCGAGCACCGGCGCCTGGAACGCCGGCGGCTCCTTCGTGAAGTTCGCCTGGACCGTCGCGATCTGGTTCGGCGAGCCGATCAGCGCCTTCTGGAGCTTCGACTCCAGCAGCAGGGCGTCGGCGTCCGGGGCGTCCCAGGCCTCGTTGAGCAGGCGCTTGCCGAACCGCGTGGCGTCGGGCGACTTGCCGGCGATCTCGGCCGCGAGGCCCAGTGCGGTCGCCAGCGGGTCCTCGGCGACCCGCGTCACGAGGCCGAGCTCGAACGCCTCGAGGCCCGAGACGATCCGGCCGGTGAACGTCAGCTCCTTCGCGACGTCCTGCCGGACGAGCGGCGGGAGCGTCACGGCGAGGCCCATGTCCGGGATGAGGCCCCACTTGATCTCCATGATCGAGAGCCGCGCGTCGGTCGACGCGATCCGGATGTCGGCGCCCAGTGCGATCTGCAGCCCGCCGCCGAAGCAGTTGCCGTGGATCGCGGTGATCACCGGGGCCGGGACGCGGCGCCAGTCGTAGGCGACCGCCTGGAAGACGTTCACGAGCTCGCCGGGGAGGCGCTCGTCCAGCCCGTCGGCCTGGGCGAGCGCGCCGCTCTGGACGGCGTCCTGCACGTCGAGGCCGGCGCAGAAGCTCGGGCCGTTGCCGGACAGCACGACGGCCCAGACGTCGCGGTCCTCGCGCAGCTGCGCGGCCGCGTCGCGCAGGCCCTCGAACATGGCCGTGTCGAGGCCGTTGTGCTTGTCGCCGCGGTTCAGGCGGACGTCGGCGACGTGATCGGTGATCTCGATGGTCACCCGCTGCTCGGACATGCGGGCATTCTCGCGTCTCGGCGGGCGACGCGCACCGGCGACCGCCGCACGGCCGGCCCGCGACGGGTTCCCGGGCCGCCGTTTCCGGGTACGGCAGGATGGGTCCGATGCGCGCGTTCGCCTGCACCGTCTGCCGACGGCTCGTCCCCTTCGAGGCCGTGCGGTGCCTGCACTGCGGGGCCGAGCTCGGCTTCGAGCCGAGCCGCCGGTCGATCGTCGGGATGCGGCCCGACCCCGACGGCGACGGCCTCGTCGCGGTCGTCCCGGAGGACCCCGACCCGCGGTACCGGCGGTGCGCCGGGTTCGCCCAGGTCGGCTGCAACTGGCTCGTCGAGCACGCCGGGGAGCACTGCCGCTCCTGTCGCCTGACCCGGACCCGTCCCGCCGACGACGACGCGGAGGGGGTCGAGCAGTGGGCCGGGGTCGAGGCCGCCAAGCGCCGGCTCGTCTTCCAGCTCCTCGAGCTCGGGATCCCGATCCGGGAGGGCGAGCACGGCCTGCGGTTCGACCTCCTCTCCAGCACGCACGAGCACGTCGTCACGGGGCACGCCGACGGCCTCGTGACGCTCGACCTCGCCGAGGAGGACGACGCGCACCGCGAGGAGCTGCGCGAGCGCCTCAGCGAGCCGTACCGGACCGTCCTCGGCCACCTGCGCCACGAGGTCGGCCACCACCTGTGGGACGTCCTGGTGCGCGACGGTCCGCCCGAGCTGCTGGAGGGCTCGCGCGAGCGCTTCGGCGACGAGCGCGAGGACTACGGCGAGGCGCTGGACCGCCACTACCGCGAGGGCGCCCCGGACGACTGGCCCGAGCGGCACGTCTCGGCCTACGCGACGATGCACCCCGCCGAGGACTGGGCGGAGACGTTCGCCCACTACCTCCACATCTGGGACACGCTGCAGACGGCCGCGGCGTTCCGGGTCGGGGTCGAGGGCCCGCTCGAGGTGCACATCGACGTCGACACGTTCATCGGTCATCCGGGTGTCGTCGAACGCAAGGTCAGCCGATGCAACGGAGACGACGACGTCCTTCGTGTTGCCCGGCCGACGGAGGAGCTCGACGACGTTGACGATGAGGGGCGTCGCCACTTCGCTGCCTACTGGAAGCGGTCCTGGTCGAAGAACGCGTTCCCCTGGTCCCCTGCCGGCGGCTCCGCCGGCTCTGCGTCGACGGGCTCGTGCATGCCGATGGACAATCGCGTGCGACCGGTGTGCACCGTCTTCTGCAGACGGTCGAGCAGGATCTCGAAGCTGGCGAGGCGCTGGTCGAGGAAGTCCTCGGTCTCGTTCCTCTGGCGGCGGCTCTCTTCCTCTGCGGCC
>JALRCL010000703.1 GCA_023268575.1 Patulibacter sp. | reverse complement strand
TCCGGGCGCGGAGCCGGCCGTGACCCCCTCGGCGGCGGTCGAGGCCGCCGCGGCCGGCGACGGCGCGCCGTCGCCCGGGCCCGATCCGGCCGGCGACCGGGAGCCGACCCGGCGCGAGCTGCTGCGTCGCTCCTCGCCGGTCGCGCTGCGGATGGCCCAGGCGCACGACCTCGACGTCCTGACGATCGCCGGCAGCGGCCGGGGAGGCCGGGTGACGAAGCGCGACGTCGAGGCGGCGGTCGCCGCGGCGGCGACGGACGGCCCCGCGATCCACAGCGACTCGCCGTACCGGCGCGATCCGTCGGTGCGCGTCGCCGGCGCTCCGGCGGCCGCGCCCGTCGCCCCGGCTCCGGCGGAGGCCGGACCGGCCGTCCCGCCGCGGGAGGCGGAGGCGCCGCCCGCCCCGGCGGACGAGGCCGAGGAGCGCGGTGGGACGGTCGTCCCGGTCGGCACGATGCGCCGAGCGATCGCCCGCGCGATGCGTGGCGCCCTCGACACCGCCGCGCACTGCACGACGATCGTCGAGTGCGACATGAGCCGGATCGAGCGCGAGCGGCGCGCGGCCGGGCTGACCGCCCTGCCGCTCGTGGCCGCGGAGGTCGTCGCGACGCTGCGCGAGTTCCCGGCGTTGAACGCGACGCTCGAGGGCGAGACCTGCACGCGGTACGACCGCGTCCACCTCGGCATCGCCGTCTCGCTGGGCGACGACGGCCTGATCGTGCCGGTGGTCGACGACGCGCAGGACCTGAGCCCCGCGGGCCTCGCGCGCCGGATCAAGGACCTCGCCGGTCGCGCCCGGTCCAAACGGCTCGCCCCCGACGAGGTCCGGGGCGGCACGTTCACGATCACGAACCCGGGTGCCTCGGGCGCGCTCGTGGCCACGCCGGTCATCAACGTCCCGCAGGTCGCGATCCTCGACCTCGAGGCGATCGTCAAGCGCCCGGTCGTCGTGGTCGACGAGCACGGCGCGGAGAGCATCGCCATCCGCCCGATGGTCAACCTCTGCATGAGCTGGGACCACCGGGCCCTCGACGGGGTCTACGCCGCCCGGTTCCTGACCGCGCTGCGCGAGCGGCTGGAGGGCCGCGGGACCCGCACGGGGGCCTGATCGACCGATGGCCGTCCGGCAGCTGATCCTCACGACGACGGTGGGCCCGACGACGCTCCAGCGCGTCGTGGCGACGTGCGCCCGGCGGTCGTGCGCGATCACCGCGCTGCGCTGGGAGCAGCGCGGCGGCGTGGGCCGGCTGTCGCTCGAGGTCTCCGGCGCGCGGTACCACGTGGAGCGCCTCGGACGGTGGCTGGGGACGCTCGTGGACGTCCTCGAGGTCGTCGACGCGGAGCCCGTGCCGGGCGGCTCCGACGTCGCGGTCCGGCCGGCGTGAGGGACACCGAGGCCGGTCGCGCACCGCGACGGGAGCGGCGGGGTAGCCTCGGCCGATGAGCGTCCGCCGCGAGCCGTACGGCGAGCACGAGGACCAGTTCGGCGAGCTGACGCTGCCGGACGACGCCTCGGTGGAGGACCCGGTGCCCGTGGCGGTGCTGCTCCACGGCGGGTTCTGGGTCCGGGCGTACGCGGGGCTGGGCCAGCTGCGTCCGCTGGCCGACGACCTGGCGGCCCGTGGGTGGGCGGCCTGGAACGTCGAGTACCGGCGGCTCGGCGGGGGTGGGGGCTGGCCCGGCACGGTGGAGGACGTCTCCGCGGCGGTCGACCACCTGCGGGTCCTGCGCGACCGCGGGGCGCCGTTGGACCTCGAGCGCGTCGTGACGATCGGGCACTCCGCCGGGGGGCATCTCGGGCTGCTCGACGCCGCGCGCGACCCGGCGGACGTCGGCGTGCGGGTGCGCGCCGTCGTCGCGCAGGCGCCGCTCACCGACGTGCTCGTCGCGCACGACGGAGACGCCGAGGGGGCGCGCGTGACGGAGTGGTTCATGGGCGGCTCGCCCGGGGAGCGGGCGGCCGAGTACGCCCGGGCCTCGCCGCTGCGGCGCGTGCCGCTCGGCGTCCCCCAGCTCGTCGTCCACGGCGCGCAGGACGACGTCCTCCCGGCGCCGGTGATCGACGCGTACGTCGCAGCGGCGCGCGCAGCCGGCGACGACGTGACGCTCGACCGCCGACCGGAGCACGACCACTTCGACGTCGTCGCGCTGGGAACCACCGCCTGGGCGGCGGTCGTGACCTGGATCGACCGGGTCGCGGGCCGCCGCGCCGCCTAGGTGCGGTCGGGGGCAGGACGCCCGGGCGTCAGTCGGCCCGCCCGAGCGGGCGAGGCACGCCGGCGGCGGCCGGCGGTCGCGGTCGCCGGCCGCCGACGCCCCCCGGCGCGTTCTGCCGAACCTCGATCAGCGCCGGGCTCTGGCGGGCGGCGGGCTCGCGTTGGGGGATCCGCGCGTGCGCCGCGCGCTCGGCGGTCCGGTCGACGGCACCCACGGGGCCTCCGTTCTGCGGCCCGGTCGACGGGGCCGCCGTAGCGTCGGCCCGCGCCAGGAGAGCGGGAGCTCGACGGCCTCGCGGCTACCCCGACTTGCGGGACGCGACACGTGGTGGTCGGCGCGTCGCGACGCGGGCGCCGCGAAGGCCACGCGGTCAGGCCGTCAGCTGCGGCGACGTCTGGTCGCGTCGCGTGACGGTGAGGAAGCCGACGAGCACCACGATCCCCGCGACGAAGAGCGCGCTCGTGCCCGTCGTCCCGAGCCCGAGGCCGCCGTAGCGGTGGCCGTGCTGGGAGAGCTCGTCGCCGATCGAGGCGCCGAGCGGTCGGGTCATGACGTACGCCAGCCAGAACGTCAGCACCGCGTTGGCGCGGAAGCCGAGCCGCAGGACGGCGATGGCGGCGATCACGCCGCCGAACAGCCCGATCGAGGTCGCGTAGCCGAGCTGGTACTGCTCGGCGACGAGATCCCCCGCGGCGGTGCCGAGGGCGAACGTGCAGAGGATCGCCAGCCAGTAGAACGCCTCGCGGCGCACCGTCGTGATGGCGTGGATCGAGAGGGTGCGCTCGACGGCGAACCACGTGGCGAAGACGACGGCCAGGAGCGCGGCGAAGATCGGGGTGCTCGTCGTGAGCGCCACGCCGTAGCGGTCCGTCATGTTGTCGGTGATGAGCGTGCCGAAGACGCTGATCACCACGACGACCGACCAGTAGAGCGCGGGGACGTACCGCCGGGCGCGGAACTGCGCGAGCAGGAGGACCGCCAGCAGCGCTCCGGCGACGTACGTCGTGTTCGTCAGTCCGAAGCCGAGGGTGTCGTTCAGGTAGTCGGCGGCGGTCTCGCCGACCGTCGTGCACATGATCTTGATCAGCCAGAAGAAGACGGTGACCTCCGGCACCTTGTTCAGCATCGCTCGACCGAGCGACGGGAGCGGCGGACTGGGCGGGGCGGCGGTGCTCATGCGCCCACGATGCGCCGCCGCACCTTGCAGCTTCCTGACCGGCTCAGCTCCGCCGCTGGAGGACCGGCAGCTCCAGGACGACGCACGCGCCGTGCGCCTCCGGCTCACGGACCACCTCGCCGCCGCAGGAGCGCGCGAGCCGGCGGGCGAGCGCCAGGCCGAGCCCGGCGCCGCCGTCCCCGCCGCGGACTCCCGGGTCGAACGCGCGGTCCCCCAGCTCGGGTGGGAAGCCGGGGCCGTCGTCGCGCACGGCGAGCCGCACGGTCCGGGCGTCGGCGGCGAGCGAGACCCGGACCGTGTTGCGGGCATGACGCCGCGCGTTGTCGACGAGGGGCGCGAGGGCGCGGCGGACGACATCGGGATCGCCCTCCGC
>JALRCL010000684.1 GCA_023268575.1 Patulibacter sp. | reverse complement strand
CCGCTGCTGCTCGCGGCGATCTACGACCTCACGGGCATGCGGTACGCCGCGGCGCGCGTCGTCGAGGCGCTGCTGGGCGTCGTGTCGGTCGGGCTCGTCTGGGCGATCGCGCGGCAGATCGCCGCCGACCCGCGGGTCGCGCGGTGGGCCGCAGGGATCTGCGCGCTGCTGCCGTCGCTCGTGTGGCTCAACGCGTCGCTGCTCTCCGAGACCCTCTTCGTGCCGCTGCTCCTCGGGGCGGTGCTCGCCGTCCTGCTGCACCGGGAGCGGCCCGGCTGGCGCCTGGCGCTGCTCGCGGGCGTCCTCGCCGGCCTCGCCGTCGCGACCCGCTCGAGCGGCGCGCCGCTGGTGCTGCCGCTGCTGCTCGGCCTGTGGCTGCCGGGTCGACGCTGGCGCCCGACCGCGGTCGCCGCGATCGCCGTCGTGCTCGTGCTGACGCCGTGGACGGTCCGCAACTGGATCGAGCTCGACCGCTTCATGCCGCTGGGCAGCCACGCCGGCTACACGCTCGCCGGGGTGTGGAACGAGGAGTCCAACGGGCCCGGCGAGCTCTTCGCCGCATCGCGCCTGCCCCAGCAGCAGCGGGCGATGCAGGACCTCTTCCTCCCGTCCCGGCTGACGGAGGGGCAGCTGGACCGCGAGCTGCGGGCGCGCGGCCTGCGCTACGGCCGCGAGCACCCGGGCTTCGTGGTGCGCGCGACCGGCGCGCACCTCCTGCGGCTGTTCCTCGTCGGGCCCGGCCACGCGCGCGCCGCCGACCTCAGCGCTCGCGAGATGGCGATCCCCGACGGCTGGCGCGGCACGCTGCGCCCGCCCGTCCTGGCGCTCGTCGTCCTGACGCTCGTGGCGGTCGTCGGCTGGATCAGGCGCCGGCGGCTTCCCGGGCCGCTCTGGCTCTGGGCCGTCCCGGTCGTCCTGCTCGTCACCACCGCGCCGCTCGTCGGCTCGCCGCGCTACCGGATCCCGCTGGACCCGTTCCTCGCGCTCGCCGCAGCGACGGCGATCCCGCTGCTGCTGGACCGGCTCCGCCGTCGCCGGGCCGCGCCGTCGGCGGACGTGGCTCGCGCCGCCGGCTGATCGACCGCGCGCCCGCCGCGGTCCGGCGCGCGTCGCTCGGCCGGCGGGCGACGCGCTTCGCCGCGGTCGGCGCGCGCGGTCGACCGCCTGGGAGGCGCGTGGTTCCGCGGCGTCGGCGACCGCGCACGGCCCGACGGTCGGCGACGGGCGGGACGCCCGGGAACGCTCGCGCGCGGTCAGCGGACGACGGGCGGGGGCGCCGGCGGTGCGATGCCCGCGGTGCACGCGACGGTCGCCCGGTCGACCGCGTCGAGCATCCCGGCGCCGAGCGCGGCGCCGAGGGCGAGGCGGGGCGTCGCGGCGGCCGGGTCGGCGGCGTGGCCGAGGAGCCGACCGACGGTCTCTCCGGTTGTCGCCGAGGCATCGCGCAGGAGCCCGGCGCAGCCGGGACCCGCGACCGTCGCCGCGCGCTCGACCGCGCGACGCAGGCGTGCCGTCGCGGCGGCGACGAGCTCGCGCTGGCGCGGATCGCAGGCGGCGGCCGCGCACGGACCGAGCAGCGTGCGCACGGACGCCGTCCAGCGGTCGGCGGCAGCGCGCAGCCCCCGGGCCGGCGCGCCCCGGAGCGGGGCGTCCGCGGCGGGACGCCCCGTGCCGCCCGGAGCGCGCGGATCGCGCAGGACCACCCAGCCCTGCCCGGGCATCGCGACCGGGACGAGGTCCCCGCTGGCGAGTCGCTCGCGCACCGCGGCCAGCGCGGCGAGCAGGTCGCCCGGGCCCCCCTCGAAGGCGTCGGTGCCCGCGAGGTCCAGGACGACGTTGTCGGCCGTCCGGGCGTGCAGCGTCTCGCCCCGCAGGCGGGACGCCAGGACGTTCACCGCCTGGCCCCGCCCGGTGAGGTGGGGCTGCAGCGGCGGCGGCGCGGCGATCGACCCGCTCCGCGGGACGGCGGCGACGACCCGGTCCAGCAGCTCCCGATCGACGTTGCGCGGCGGCGGCTCGAAGTGGGCCATCGACCAGAGCGGCGGCTCCCCGACGTTGCCGTGGGAGCCGAAGACGACGAACCAGCTCGCGGTGCCGAGCACGAGCCCGACGGCGGCGACCGCCGTCGCCGCCCGGACGGCCCGCAGGCGGGCCGCGAGCGGTCGGCGTGCGGGGCCTGCGGCCGACGCCGCGCCGCCGGGTCCCGGGTCGACGGCCGGGCCCGAGGCCGCGGCGCGCGCGTCCCAGAGGCGGTCGAGCGTCTGCAGTCCGCCGACCGCGGCGACGGCCAGGGCGGCGAAGGTCATGAGCGAGTAGTGGTACGTGTTGCCCCAGTAGACCTCGCTGTCGGAGAGGAACCGCGCGGCGATCGCCGGGATCGCGATGACGGCCATCCGCGAGAGCCACGGCACGACGACGCAGAAGGCGACGAGCGTCAGCACGAGGGTCTCGCGCTTGACCGAGGCGTCGAGGGCGACGGTCACCGGCGACCACGGGTGCAGCGCGACGTGGCCGAGCGCCGCCGGCAGGTCGTCGCCGAACCGGTGGTAGCTCCAGTACGAGAACTCGCGACCGTCGGCGAGCTCCGGGATCCACCAGCGCGTCGCCGCCGCGAACCACGCGAGGCCGAGGAGCAGCGTCGCCGCTCCGGCACGTCGGCGCCCGTCGAGCAGGAGCCACGCACCCACGGCGGCCACGATGAGCGCGACGTCCTCCTTCACGCACAGCAGGCCGAGCGTGGCGACCCAGTACCAGCCCCAGCGCCGCCGGTCCGCCGCGAGCACGGCGGCGAAGAGCAGGACGGGGCCGAACGCGACCTCGTGGACGTCGAAGTCGATCGCGCGCTGCACCCCCCACGAGGTTCCGAAGGTCAGCGCCAGCAGCACGGCGGCCGGCGCGCCGATCCGCGGCCGGGCGAAGAGGTACAGCGGGACGAGGGCCGCCGCGACGACGAGCGCCTGGACCACGAGCAGCGCGACGGGGGAGGGCCAGACCGCGCGCGCCATGCCCCAGAGGACGATGATCGGGTGGAAGTGGTCGCCCCAGAGGTTCGGGACCTCCCGCAGGGACGAGGCGGGCGCCTCGAGCCGCGCGAGATGCCAGGCCGCCTCGTCGAAGATGCCGAGGTCGTAGCCGGCGGTGAGGTACCAGCGGTGGCGCTGCCACGACCAGACGGCGTAGGCGAGCGCGAGCACCGCCACGGCCGCCAGCACGACGAGCAGGCCGGGGTCGGCCGCCACGGCGCGCGCCCGGGCGGCCAGGGCGGACGCTCCACGGTGCGCGCCGGCGGACCCGGCCTCGGCCGGCGGCGCCGACGGGTCGGCGGGCATCGCGGAGAGCCTAGTTGCGACCGCGGCGAGGACGCGCGACGGCACGTCCCACAGAGTTCGTATCTCAGATCCGAATTGGGACAATTATGACGTGGTGCCACGTCGCTCGGGTAGCATCGCCGCCTGATGCCGAGTCGCCCATCGATCGCGCTGCTCGGCGCCGTGCTCGTCTCCGCCGCGGCGGCCGGGCCCGTCCGGGCCGACGAGCTGCGCGGGATCGAGGCACGCCCATCAGCGCTCGGAGGACGGCTCGTCCAGGACGCGGGCGCCTCCGGGGGCGCCGCGGTGCGGATCCCCCTCGGACGACGGGGACGGGGGTGGCTCGTCGGGCTCACCGAGACCGACGCCCTGCGGTTGCGGGTCAGCGGTTGCCGCGGGCGGTTCCGCCTGCGGGTCGACGAGGGCCGTTGGCGCACCGTCCGTCCCACCACCGACGGGGACGGCGTGCTGCAGGTCGCCCTGCCGGCACGCGCGGCGACGTCGCGGCTGTGGTTCGCGCGCGCCGCCGGCCGCCGCGCCTGCGGCGGCCTCACGGTGGATCGCGTGGACGTCGTCGCCCCGCCGGTGCTGCTCGCGGCGGCGGTGCGCGGCGATCTCCTCGACGCGGTCCCCGGCTACCGCAGCGCGTTCCTCCGGACGTTCGGCGGCCTCACGCCGGAGAACGGGCAGAAGATGGACGTCCTGCAGCCGACGTGGGGCTCCTACGCCTGGGGCGCCAGCGACCGGCTCGTGCGGTTCGCCAACGAGCAGCGCCTGCCGGTCCGCGGGCACCCGCTCGTCTACTGGGACCAGCTGCCGCGCTGGATCACGCAGCCCTGGGTGCCGTGGACGCGTGCCGAGCTGCGTGGGGTGCTGCGCGGGCACGCGTACGCCACGACCCGGCGCTACCGCGGCCGGATCGACCGCTGGGACGTCGTCAACGAGGTCCTCGACTGGACGGGGCGCCGCCGTCCGAGCGTGTGGCAGAACGTCATCGGCGACGGCTACGTCGAGGACGCGTTCCGCGCGGCGCACGCGGGGGACCCGGGCGCGCGGCTCGTCTACAACGAGACCGGGATCGAGTTCCCGAGCCCGCAGCAGGACGCGGCCGTGCGCCTGGTGGCCGACCTCCGCTCCCGCGGCGTCCCGATCGACGGCGTCGGCCTGCAGGGCCATCTGGACGTCGACGGCCCGCCGAGCAGCGAGGACCTCGACGCGGTGATCTCGCGCTTCGCGGCGCTCGGGGTGGGCGTCGAGTTCACCGAGGTCGACGTCTCGCTCCCCGGGCGCCCGACGACCGACGTGCTCGCGCGCCAGGCCGCCGCCTACGCGACGGTCGCGGACGCCTGCTGGCGCCACGTGGCCTGCGATCGGATGACGGTCTGGGGCATCGGGGACGACCACGGCTGGCGCGGGCGCGACGCGCGGGCGCTCGTGCTCGACAGCCGCTACCACGGCAAGCCGGCCCTCACGGCCGTGCGCGAGGGGCTCGCGGGCGGGGGGCGCCTCGTGGAGCAGTCGCCGGCGGCGCGGGTCGCGCCGGCGCACTGACGCGGTCGGTGCGGCGTCAGGCGGTCGAGTCCTGCGGCCGCGCGGCGTCGCCGACGGCCGAGGGGGCGTCGTGGTGGGGCAGCGCGCCGAGGAGATCGACGACCGGACCCCAGAGCCGGTTGCGCAGCGGCGAGACCTCCAGCGGCCAGGCCGAGCCGTCCCGCAGGTGGACGTGGAAGGACCGCACGAGCGCCGCGCGGCCGAGCGAGACGCCGACGACCTCGGTCCGGGGAACCTCGATCTCCACCCGCAGGAGCCGGTAGTACGGCTCGCCGGGACCGCCGCGGTCGAGCGAGAACACGACCACGCGCGCCTCGGTGACCGCGAGGTAGCGAACCTCCGCACCCGTCAGCGGCTCGTGCCCCCAGGACCCGAACCCGGGCGCGCGGCGAGGCACCGGTGAGACCGGCGTGGCGGCGAGCACGGGCTCGCCGAGGCGCTCGGCGGCCGGCGCCAGCAGGTGCGTCCAACGGAACGTGATCGGGACCTCCACGCGGGCGCGCCCTGGTGGTCGCGCCCCCTCCATCTTGCCGCAGCGGGCGGCGTCGTGCCGGGCGTGCCGCCGCGCGGTGGGCGGCGGGCCCCCGCTACGCTGCCTCCGTGGGCTCCTCGTTCGCCTTCCTGCTGCTCATCTGGATCCTGTTCGGGATCGCCGGCGGGCTGCAGGGCCGCGCGAAGGGCAGCTCGTTCCTCCTCTGGTTCGCGATCTCCGCCGCGGTCCCGTTCTTCGGCTTCGTCGCCTCGATCGTCTACCCCGGCCGCGAGCACGAGCCGCGCCGCAAGTGCGACACGTGCGGGCGGCTGCTCCCGGTGAGCGACACGATGTGCATGCGCTGCGGCACCGACCTCGCCTACCCCGAGGTCGTCTACGTCCGGCGGGGCAACACGATCTACGAGGTCGAGCGCGCGCCGCGTCCCGACGCCGCCGGCGAGTCCCCGACGCCGCCCGCGACGGCGGCGGGCTGAGGCGCCGAACGCCCGGCGCGGGCAGGGCGCGAGGGGCCGGGGAACGCCCGTTCCGCGCTGCTATCCTCGCCGTCCCGAGGCCGTCGATCCGTCGGCCTCGTCCCTGGTGTCATGAGCACGGTCGAAGCGGTCGGGAAGGAGGTTGGGCGCATGCGGGCGGTCGACGCGTTGATGGAGTGCCTGAAGGCGGAGGGCGTCGACGTCGTATTCGGCTACCCCGGCGGCGCGAACCTGCCGACCTACGACGCGTTCGTCGACGCGGGCATCCGCCACGTCCTCGTCCGGCACGAGGCCGGCGGCGGTCACGCGGCCGAGGGCTACGCGAAGGTCGCGGGCGAGGTGGGCGTGTGCTTCGGCACCTCGGGCCCTGGCGCCACGAACCTCGTCACCCCGATCGTCGACGCGATGATGGACTCGGTCCCCGTCGTGTTCTTCACCGGCCAGGTCCGCACGGAGCTGCTGGGCACCGACGGGTTCCAGGAGGCGGACACGATCGGCATCACGATGCCGGCCGTGAAGCACAGCTTCCTCATCACGGATCCGCGCGAGCTGCCGCGCGTGATCCACGAGGCGTTCCACATCGCCCGCACCGGCCGCCCAGGCCCGGTCGTCATCGACCTGCCGATGGACCTCTCGAAGGCGGACATCGCCTACGAGCCGGTCACCGACGTCCAGCTGCCCGGCTACCAGCCGCGCACCACCGGCAACGCGAAGCAGATCAAGCAGGCCGCCCGCGCGCTGGCCTCGGCGCGCCGTCCGGTGATCTACGCCGGCGGCGGCGTCGTCGCGGCCGAGGGCGCCGACGAGCTGC
>JALRCL010000614.1 GCA_023268575.1 Patulibacter sp. | reverse complement strand
ACGAGGCCGGCGCCGACCACCGCGGCAGAGAGGCCCCCGGTTCGGTTCGCAGCATGGTCGACGACGCCGACGACCTCCCCGCGGTCGCGGACGTCGGCGGGCGCCACGACCGCTCGGTCCCCGAGCGCTTCGCCGAGCGCGTCGAGTCGGGAGCCGGGGACGTCGAGCAGCACCGGCGTGGCGCCGACGGCAAGGAGGCGGTGGGCGACGGCGGTGCCGATCCCTCCGGCGGCCCCGGTCACGAGGACGCCGCGGCCGGCGAGCGCGAGCGGTCGCATCGGTCAGGCGAGGACGAGGCCGGGGGTCCGCAGCGACGGGCGACCGGCCTCCCAGGCGTCCATGATCGCGGTCGCGAAGCGCGCTTCGAGCGCCGCGAGCGCGGCGGCGCCGAAGAGCGCGTCGCGACCGAGCGCCGCGTCCTGGTGGGCGAGGCCCCCGGCGAGGTCGACGGCCGCGATGCTCTCGTGGACCGCGTCGGCCTCGACGTGCTCGTCGTAGAACTCGGTGGCCGCCGGGCTCGTGAAGCCCAGGCGACGGAGGCCGGCGGCGTAGCGGCGGCTCGGGGTCGACGACGTCATCTCCGTCAGCGCGAGGTGCCCGGCGCACGCGCCGCGCCAGCGACGGTGCAGGCCGAAGAACGACGCGAGGTTCACGGTCGCGAGCGTCGTCCCCGGCAGGACGTCGAGGTACGCCCCGTAGGCGTCGTCGAGCCCGAGCTCCCGCATCGTCGTGGCGTAGAGCAGGGCGTGGATCCGGTCCGGCTTGCCGCCGCCGTACTCGTCGACCTGGATCTCGACCATCGCCGCCTTCGGCCGGCCGTGCAGGCGGGGCAGCGCGAAGGAGTGCGGGTCGGCCTCCTTCAGCTGGTAGGCGGAGCGGTGCACGACGAGCTCGCGGAGCTGCTCGGCGTCGGCCTCGCGCTCGACGAATCGCGAGAGCGAGGGTCCGTCGTCGGCGTCGGCGATCTCCCGCAGCGCGACGTCCATCTCGGTCGGCGCGACCGCGGCGGGGGCGGGGACGAGCTCGTGCAACCCGGCCTCGAAGGCCGCCTCCATCGCGGCGCGGAGCGTCAGCAGCGCAGGATCCCACTCCCACGCGTCGTCGACCCCGGGCAGCCCGCGGTAGTGCAGCTCGTAGGCGAGGTAGAGCGCCAGCTGCAGGTCGTCGTCCCCGACGGCGTCCTCCGGCACCGCGGGCAGGAGCGCGTCCGGCGCGGCGCTCCCCGGCGCCCGGGACACGAGCTCGAGGACGCGGGCCGACAGCGGGCCACGCGGGCTGGGCAGGCCGGGGGAGGTCATGTCCCCGGGATACCCGGGTGGGATCCGCGATATCCGCAGCGCGCGCCTGGGTAGACCCCGCCACCAGACCGGCACCACGATCCAGACCCGGTCGGTCCCTTCTCGTGTTCGACGACTCCCTCATCGCCCCCGCCCCCCGCGCCGCCACGGCGCCCGGACCCGCCGCCCCGGTCGCGCGCTCGCGTCTCGCGACGCCGCGCATCCGGACCCTGCCCGGCGTCTACGCGCCGCAGGAGGACTCGCTGCTGCTGGCGTCGGTCCTCGCGGCCGAGCCGCTGGACGGCGCCCGCGTGCTGGACCTCTGCACCGGCAGCGGGCTGCTGGCGGCGACGGCGGCGCGCCACGGCGCCGATGTCGCCGCGGTCGACGTGTCCCGCCGCGCCGTGCTGACCGCGCGGATGACGCTGCGCCGGCTCGGCTGTCGCGGAGAGGTGCGTCGGGGCGACCTCCTGGAGGCGGCGCCGGGCGGCACGTGGGACCTCGTCGTCAGCAACCCGCCGTACGTCCCGGCCCGCGAGGACGAGCTGCCGCGCGCCGGCGTCCGACGGGCGTGGGACGCCGGTCGCAGCGGGCGGGCGATCCTCGACGCGATCTGCACGGCGGCGCCGGCCCGGCTGCGGCCGGGCGGCTCGCTGCTGCTCGTCCAGAGCGAGGTCGCCGACGTCGAGGGGACGTTGCGCCGGTTGCGCGACCAGGGCCTCGAGGTCGAGGTCGCCGCCCGCCGGCGGATCCCGTTCGGGCCGGTCATGCGGCGACGAGCCGAGACGCTGCGGCGGGCCGGGCGGCTGCGGCCGGGCGCCACCGACGAGGAGCTCGTCGTCGTGCGCGGCCGGCGGCCGGGGGAGGCGGCCGCATGAGCGAGGAGCGCCCCGCCGTGACGATCACGCCCTACCGCGACGGGCCGCTGATCGTCCGCGGCCCGATCGTCCT
>JALRCL010000567.1 GCA_023268575.1 Patulibacter sp. | reverse complement strand
GCGAGGCCGGTGCCCTGCAGCGCCATGCCGATGCCCGCGTCGCCCCAGAAGATCTCCTCGAGGAAGATCGGCGTGAGCAGGCCGGACGGGTCGATGAACATCGAGAGCGTCCCGTCGAGGCCGTAGAGGCCGATCTGCGCGGCCTCCTTGACGATCGGCCAGGGGAACTCCTCGCGCTCGTCCCACTCCGCGCCGGCGGGCCGGATCGTGTGCTCGGCGAAGTCGTGGACCCAGGCCTGCAGCTCGCGCTGCTCCTCGTTGAGCTCGAGGCTGAAGGAGGTCCATTCGGGCTTCATCCGCTCCTGCGCGAGCTCGCCCGCGAGAGCCATGACGTCGACGCCGGTCGTGCTGCTCATGGTGGTGGTTCCCGTTGCTGGTGGTGAGAGAGGGCCAGTCCTGCGGCCCGGCGATCGCCTGCGCGGCGCCGGGTCGGACGACCGGGGGGTCGTCGTGGAACGAAAGTGTAACTGAGAGTTACAACTCGTCTACGATCAATCGTCGATGACCACCGCGGACCCCCCTGCCCGACGCTCCGGCGCGGCCGCCCGGCGCCGGGACCGGGAGCGCGAGATCCTCGCCGCGACGAAGGCCCTGCTGGACCGCAGCGAGGGTCGCGACGTGCAGATCGAGGACGTCGCCCGCGAGGCCGGGTTGAACCGCGCGATCATCTACCGCCACTTCTCCGGCAAGGAGGAGTTGCTCGCGCTGACGATCGTGAGCTATGTCGACGACCTGCTCGAGCGGTTCGCGGCGCTGCCCGAGGACGACTCGACGACCGAGGGACTGCTGCGGCTGACCGAGGCGTTCTTCGACTTCTGCCTCGAGCACCCGGCCTTCGTCGACGTCGCGCTCTCGATGCTGCGCCAGCCGGGCACGGTCCTGCTCGAGCAGATCGACGAGGGCGCGATGCTGCGGATGGGCCGGGCGGTCGCCGAGGCCCTGCACCGGCCGGTCGCGCTCCTGCGCCAAGGCGACGAGTCCGGCGAGTTCCGCGTCGACGACGCCGACTACGCCGCGAACGCGATGTACGTGCAGATCCTCGGCCTCGCCCACCTCGCGCGCGTCGGCAACGGCATCCGCGAGCTGCCGGGTGGGCTGCCCTGGTTCTTCCCGATCGCGGGCGACCAGGTCCGCGAGACGGTCCGCCGCCTCGTCGTGGCGTCGCTCGGCGCGAGCGCCGCCCCGGCGGGCTGACCGGCGAGGCGCCTAGAAGTCGGTCGACAGGGGCGAGAGGTCGGCGGCCTGCCGCGCCGGCGCGATCGAGGCGAGGAACGCGGCGCGCGCGACGCTCTCGCGCTCGGAGTCGCCACGGACGGCCGTGAGGCAGCGCTCGGCCTTCGCGACCGCCTCGCCGTCCTCGTCGAGGCAGGACACGAGCGTCGTGGCCGAGCGACCCGCAGCCTCGAAGGCCGCCGCGAGCTTCGCCACGATCGACTGCTGGTTCTCCTGCCGAGCGGTGACGCCGCGGGCCGCCGACGCCCCGGCCGGCCGCTGCTCGGCGACCTGCTGCAGGAGCTTCGCGGCCTCGCGCACGGCGACGCCGGCGTCCCGGGGGGCCTCGCCGGGCCCGTCGTACGTCGTCGCGCCGTCGCGGGCGGCGCGCAGCAGCGCGAACGCGCGACGGGTCGCGTCCAGCGCGGGCCGCTGGTCGCCGAGGACCGTGTCGATCGCCGCGAGGAACGGCGACGTCGTCGACGACGCAGCGCTGCTGCTGCCGCCGGCCGAGCGCCGCGCGGCGCGGACCGCGATCCCGAGCTCGCGCGTCCCGTCGATCGCCCCGTCGACCTCGACCTCGTCGGAGATCGTCCGCAGCGCCGCCGCGGCGCCGGCGGAGGCGGAGCCGAGCTCGCCGAGCTGGTCGCTGCGCACGTCGCGCAGCACCGCGACGACCGTCGCGAGGTACCGCAGGTCGGACGTCAGAGCGGCGCGGGCCCGCGTGACGCGGCCCTCGTCGCCGTCCGGGACGTCCAGCCGGTCGAGGCCGTCGCGCGCGGCGGTCACCCCGTCCAGCGCACGCTGTGCCCGGGCGAGGACCGGCGCCGTCGCGTCGCCCGGCTTGAGCGCCGTGAGCGTCGCCGAGAGCTCCCGGTTGGCGTCGACGGCGATCCCGAGCTGCTGCTCGAGGTCGCGGTCGAACGCGGCGGTCGGATCGTGGAAGACCGCGAGCCACGCCACGACGCCGACGATCGCCACGACGATCGCCGGGACGACGAGCCGCACGAGGATCGGCGCGTTGCGCCGGGTCCGCGAGAGGCGGACCGCGGCGTCCTCGCCCGAGCGCACGAGCGGCGTGCCGCAGCGCGGGCAGTAGCGCGACCCGAGGGGCACGCGCGCATCGCAGCGCAGGCAGCCGATGACCGGCGGGGCGGCCTCGTCGTCCGG
>JALRCL010000561.1 GCA_023268575.1 Patulibacter sp. | reverse complement strand
TCTGGCTTGGCCGTCATGGCCGGTCAATAGCGCAACGCGGCCGGTCAGGCCACCGTCTTCGCCGCTTCCTTCTCCACCGCAGCCCGCAGGCCCGGGTCGAGCTTCAGGCGCGAGGCCTGGAAGGAGTCGGTCTCCAGCACGACGGCGCCCGCGTCGAGCATCGTCGTGTGGAGCTCCTCGATGACGTCGGGGCGGTTGAGGACGAGGACCTCGTGCGCGCGGCCGGGGAGCTGGTAGTCGTCCTCCAGCGAGAGGTTCTTGTCCTCCAGCAGCGCGCCCATCGAGCCGTCGAAGACGACGACGCCCTCCCGCACGGCTGCCAGGTAATCGCGCTCGGCCATGCCGCCAAGGCTAGCAACGATCGGCCAAACCTTGACACAAGCGTGTCAAGGTTCGCGCGGTCGGTCGTCGGAGCGCGAACCGCGGGAGCGCCGCCTGCGGCGAACCGCCGGGGAGGGCCGGCGCCGGCGGCGTGGAAGCGACGTGCGGCGCGGCGCGGCGGCCGTGTGGGAGGCTCGCGGGATGCCGACCGCCACCGACCAGCCGAAGCTCGTCCTGCACCAGCTGCCCCCGTCGCACCCGTGCGCCACGGTCCGCGCCGCGCTGCGGCTCAAGGGGCTGGAGGCGGAGGTAGTCGACCTCGACATGGCCGGGCACAACGCGGCGGTCGAGGAGGTCTACGGCGAGGGGCGCCGCACGGTCCCCGGTCTGCTCGTGGACGACCGCCCGGTGCACGGCACCGTGGCGATCCTGCGCCGCCTCGAGGAGCTGCGCCCCGACGTCGCCCCGCTCTACCCGGACCCGATCGCCGACCGCGTGCGCGAGGTCGAGGACTGGGCCGACGGGCACCTGCAGGACCTCGGCCGGCGGCTGCCGTGGGGCGCGCTGCACTTCCGGCCCGAGCGGCTCTCCGCGCTCGCCGGCGGCGCCCCGCTGGACCCGGCCGGGACGGACTACGCGATGCGCTTCGTGCGCGCGGCGTGGAAGTACCACGGGCTGAGCGCGGCCCGGCTGGCCGAGGACCTCGCCGGCCTGCCGGCGGTGCTCGCGCGGATCGGCGAGCTCGTCGACGAGGGCGTGCTCGCCGGCGAGGCGCCGACCGCGGCCGACCTCCACGTCGGGGCGACCCTGCGGGTGATCGCCGTCGTCGGCGACGTCCGCCCGCTCGTGGAGTCCAGCCGGGGCTGGTCGATCGTCGAGCGGTTCTTCCGGCCGGCGCCCGTCGCGATCCCGGCCGGCGCCTACCCGGAGGGCTGGACCCCGGCCCCCTGAGCGCCCGCGCGGGCTCGCCGTCGGGCGTCGGCGCGGCTAGCCTCTGGCCGCGACGATGCCCGACCCCGCTTCCGCGTCCTTCGCCGGCGGGGTGTTGCCCACCTCGCCACCACCGCTGGTGGAGCGTGGTCCCGAGCACCGCGCGATCAGCGCCGCGCTGGGACGGGCCGCCGCCGGCCGCGGCGAGACGCTGCTGGTCCTCGGCCCGGCCGGGATCGGCAAGAGCACGCTCGTGGAGCAGGCGGCCCGCGACGCGGCGGCGACGGGCCTGGCCGTCCTGCGGGCCGCGGGCTCGCCGTTGGAGCGCGGCCTCGCGCACGGCGTGGCCCGGCAGCTCCTGCTCCCCGAGCTGCTCGCGCGCGCCGACCCCGAGTCGCTGCTCGTCGGGGCGGCGGGGCTCGCCCGGCCGGCCCTCGGCCTGCCGGGAGCCGGCGCAGGGCCGGGCCCCGACGCCGCGTTCGCGACCACGCACGGACTGCTCTGGCTCAGTGCGTCGCTGCTGCAGGGGCGCCCGGCGCTCCTCGTCGTCGACGACGCCCACTGGGCCGACGGGCCGTCCTGGCGCTACCTCGCCGGCCTCGCCGCGCGCGCCGGCGAGCTGCCGGTGACGCTGCTCGTGGCGTCGCGGTCGCTCGTCGGCGGCGAGGCGGACGAGGCCGCGGGGGTCCTGGGGGGCCTGGCGACGGTCCTCCGCCCCGCGCCCCTGAGCACCGAGGGCGTCGTGGCGCTGGCGACCGCCCGCCTCGGCCGTGCCCCGGAACCGGCCTACGGCGCGGCGATCGCGGAGCTCAGCGCCGGCGTGCCGTTCCACGTCGTCGCCCTCAGCGGCGAGACGGCTCGAGCGGGGCTGCTCCCGGACGACGACGCGGCCCGCGTCCTCCGCGATCAGGCCGCCGCGCTCGCCTCCCGGGTCGGCCGCCAACTGGCGCTCGTCGGGCCG
>JALRCL010000507.1 GCA_023268575.1 Patulibacter sp. | reverse complement strand
GAGGAGTTCGAGTTCACCGGCGAGGCCGAGCCGCCCGCGCCGCCGAGCGCCGCTGCGCCCCCGCCGCCGCCCGCGGCCGCCGCTCCCCCGGCGCCCGCGCCGCCGCCGGCCGCGCCCACGCAGCCGCCTGCCGGACCCCCGCCGCTGACCGGTGCGGCGCCGCCCCCGCCGCCCGTGGCCCCGGTGCCGCGTCGCCGGATCGACGAGTCGACCGGCGGCGAGGCGACGCAGGGCGACGTCCTCTCCGACACGCCGGAGTTCCTGCAGGAGACGCCGGACCACGACCGCCTGTGGTTCGAGCAGAAGCCGCCGCGCGACTTCGACTTCTGAGCCTCGACCACCCCCGCGCAGCGGACGTGCGACCCCCGACCCGGCGCCTGGCGGCGGGCCCGGCCGCCGGACGCGCGATACTGGCGTGATGCCGTCCTCGGCCGAGAGCACCGCCGCGGGCGACCGCCCCGGCCGCGTCGCCCTGGTCCTTCCGGGCGGCGGCGCCCGCGGCGCCTACGAGGTCGGTGCGCTGGCGGTCCTCCTCCCCGAGCTGGAGCGGCGCGGCGAGCGGCCGACGATCTTCTGCGGCACCTCGGTGGGGGCGATCAACGCGGCGTACCTCGGCTCGGTCGCGCACCTCACGGCCGAGGAGCAGGTGGACCAGGGGCTGGCGCACTGGCGGCGGATCGGCAAGGGCGACGTCATCCGGCCGATCATCGGCCCGGGCCTGCCGCGGACGATCGCGCGGTTCGCGGGCGACGTCCTGCACGTGCCCGGCGTGCGGCTGGCGGGCCTCATGGACCCGCATCCGCTGCGGCGCACCCTGAACCGGATCGTCGACTGGGAGGCCCTGGAGCGCAACGGCGAGGACGGCGCGTACGACGCCGTCTGCGTCGTGGCGACGTCGCTCGGGCGCAGCGGGCCGATGGCGTTCGTCCAGGGGCGGGCCGCGATGCCGGTCTCGCGGCCGTCGGACAACCTGCGCTACGTCCGGACCCGCCTGACGAGCCAGCACGTCCGGGCCTCGGCCGCGATCCCGCTGCTCTTCGCGCCGGTCCGCGTCGACGAGCCCGCGGAGGCAGCCGACTTCTACGTCGACGGCGCGACGCGGCTCAACACGCCCCTCTCGCCGGCGCTGAACCTCGGCGCCGACCGCGTGATCGTCGTCGGCTTCGAGCCGCTCGGCCACCGCGCCGGTCACGAGGCGGGCCGCGCCCCGCGGGTGCCACGGATCTCGGACGTCGTGAGCAACATCGTCGACGGCCTGCTCGTCGACCAGATCAACGACGACCTCCACAGCCTCGTGACGCTCAACGAGACGCTCGCCGCGCCCCGCAGCCGCGCCGCGCGCGTCGCCGGGCAGATCCGCAGCGCCCGCGGCCGGCCGGGCTACCGGCGGATCGAGTACGCGCTCGTGTCCCCGGAGCGGCGCGGCGAGCTCGGCGAGCTGGCGGCCGAGGTCCTCGATCGGCGCTACTCCGGCTGGCGGGCGCTGCTGCGCCCGGACTTCCCCGTGCTCTCGCGGCTGCTCGGCGGCGACCAGACCCGCGCTCGCGGCGAGCTCCTGTCGTTCCTGCTCTTCGACGACCTGTACTTCGACCTGCTCATGGAAGCGGGCAAGCGCGACGCCGAGGCGTGGCTCGCGCGCCATCCCGACTTCTGGTGCTCGGAGGCGGGCCACGACTTCGACTTCGACACCGGTCGGGCTCCCCGCCCCCGGGAGGACGCCGCGGCCGCCGCCGAGCGCGCCACCGCCGCGGCCGCCTGAGCGGCGAGTCCCGCGTCCCCTCGACGTCGAGGTTCAGCCGGTCGGCGCCGGACCCGGCGTGCGCCAGCTCGGCATCCGACCGCGCCGGCGGCACGTAGCCCTGGGCGACCCATGCGCTCCACCGCCCGCCGCTACGCCGCCCTCGACCTCGCCCTCGAACGAGGCCTCCTGCCCGACGCCCTCCTGCGCGCCGGGTCGCGCTGGGGCGCCCGGCGCCGGCTGCGGCGCGAGGAGCGCGGTGGCGTTGCGGTCCAGGACGATCGCCGGGAGGCGCTGATCGAGCGGATGTCGAGCGGGCCGATCGCCGAGCTGCCCGAGAGCGCCAACGAGCAGCACTACG
>JALRCL010000062.1 GCA_023268575.1 Patulibacter sp. | reverse complement strand
GCCGGCGGGTCGCGGCACGGAAGGGGCCCGTCCTCGCGGGGGAGGCGCCGGTCCGACGCGTCAGCCGAACATCGCCCGCGCCGGGGTCCCGGGCGCGAACATCGGCAGGCAGTCGACGGTCGCCACGTCGATCCGCAGCAGCGCCGGCCCCGGCTCGTCGAGGGTCCTCGCCAGCGCCTCCTCGAGCTCCTGCGGCGCGTCGACGGAGCGCGCGGCGACGCCGAGCCCGCGAGCGATGAGCTCCCAGTCCAATCCGTCGTCCAGGCCGCTGGCGGTGCGCTTCCCTCCCCAGAAGAGGTCCTGCTGCTGGCGGACCATGCCGAGCGAGGCGTTGTCGAGCAGGACGACCTTGATCGGTGCCCGCTCGGCGGCCGCGGTGGCGAGCTCCTGCAGGTGCATGAGCAGCGAGCCGTCGCCCGTGACGCAGACCACGGTGGCATCGGGCACCGCGACCTGCGCGCCGATCGCGGCCGGCACGCCGAAGCCCATCGTCCCGAGCCCCCCGGAGGTCAGCCACCGTCGCGGCTCCCGGAACCGCAGCCGGTTGGCGGCCCACATCTGGTGCTGGCCGACGTCCGTCGTGACGATCGCCGGGCGGTCGGGACCGTCGTCGACCCGATCGAGCGCGTCGGCGAGCGCGTCCAGCGCCGCCTCGGGGTCGACCCGATCGCCGTGGAGCGCCGCCCGCGGCCCGTGCTCGGCACGCCAGGCCTCCAGCCGCGCCCACCAGGGCGCGAGCCGACCCGCGTCGGGCGCGATCCGGTCCAGCTCCGCGCCGATCGCCTCCAGGGCGCGCCGCGCATCCCCGACGACCGGGACGTGCGCCGGCACGATCTTCGAGATCTCGGCCGCGTCGAGGTCGACGTGCACGATCTTCGCCCCGGGCGCGAAGCTCGCCACCTCGCCGGTGACCCGGTCGTCGAAGCGCGCGCCGAGCGCGACGACGAGGTCGGCCTCGTCGATCGCCCAGTTCGCCGGGCGCGTGCCGTGCATGCCCAGCATCCCGAGCCACAGCGGGTCGTCGGCGGGGAAGCAGCCGAGCGCCATCAGGGTCGTCGTGACCGGCAGCCGGTGCGCGCGGGCCAGGGCCCGCAGCGCCGCGCTCGCCTCCGCGTGGACGATCCCGCCCCCGGCGTAGAGCACCGGCCGCTGCGCGGCGGCGATCGCCTCGGCCGCCCGCCGCACCTGTCGGCCGTTCGGGGCCGTCCGGGTCCGGTAGCCGGGGAGGCTCGGGGCCGCGGTCGGCGCGCGGGCGGGCGCCTTGGCCAGATCGGACGGCACGTCGACGAGCACGGGACCGGGACGGCCGGTGCGCGCGACGTGGAACGCCTCGTGGATCGCCGGCGCGATCGCGTCCGCCGACTCGACGGCGATCGAGTGCTTCACGATCGGCTGGGTGACGCCGATGACGTCGCACTCCTGGAACGCGTTCGTCCCGCGCAGCGCGGTCGACACCTGCGCGGTGAGGAAGACCGTCGGCACCGAGTCGGCCATCGCGTCGGCGATCGGCGTCACGAGGTTCGTCGCGCCCGGCCCGCTGGTCACCAGCGCGACCCCGACGCGCCCCGTGGCCTTCGCGTA
Source organism: Patulibacter sp. (assembly GCA_023268575.1). GTDB lineage: Bacteria > Actinomycetota > Thermoleophilia > Solirubrobacterales > Solirubrobacteraceae > Patulibacter. Next base: position 6,105 of record JALRCL010000062.1, on the reverse strand, counting down.
GCCCTCGGCGGCGTGGCCGGCCGCGGCCTCGTGCCGCACCAGGACGTGGCGGATCGGGCTGTCCTCGAGCGCGTCGTGGATCGGCAGCGAGGCGCCGCCGGGGAGCCCGAAGACGACCTCGACGCCCTCGTGCTCGAGGGCCTCGATCAGGCGGTCGGCGCCGCGCACGACTGCTCCTCGGTGGTCGTCGACGCGGTGGCGCGGGGGTGACGGCGCCCGCGCGGCGGATCGCCGCCGCCCGTGAGCCGGACGACGACCATCGTGCCGAGGCCGGTGCTCGGGACGTACGCGCCGGGAGCGGCGGACGGGTGGGGCGTGGACGGGGCGGTCGGACGGAGCATGGCGAGCGGGTGGGTCGGGCGACGACGGGACGACGGGTCCCGGCGGGCACGGACCTGCGCGGCCGCGCCCGACGGGAGGCGGAGCGGTACGGCGGAGGCGGGGCTTCGGACGTGTCGCGGCGCGGTGCCGCGGGGGCAGGGTCCGGAGCCCTAGCGAAGGCCGACCGTGAGGCCGGCTACGAGCACGCCGCGAAGGACGCCGACGGCGGCGTCCGAGACGAGGAGCGGGGTGCGGTGACGCGGGGTCACGCACCGGATGATGCACGATCGGGACGGCAGAGGCAACGCGACCGGCGGCTCGACGCCGTTCCTACGGCACCGTAGACTCGGTTCGATGGGAGCGAGGAGCGACGTGCGGCCCGACCACGAGATCGCGATCATCGGGGCGGGCATCGGCGGTCTGGGGACGGCGATCGCCCTGCGGGAAGCGGGGTTCGACGACCTCGTGATCCTCGAGCGCGCGAGCGACATCGGCGGCACCTGGCGCGACAACACGTACCCGGGCGTCGGCGTCGACATCCCGGCGCAGGCCTACCAGTTCTCCTACGAGCTGAAGCCCGACTGGTCGCGGATCTTCGCCAAGGGCGCCGAGGTCAAGGCGTACGTCGACCAGGTCGCCGCGCACCACGACCTCTGGCCGCTCATCCGCCTGGACCACGAGGTCCTGGCGCGCACCTGGGACGAGGACGCGGGGATCTGGCGGCTCGCGGTCCCCGGCGGGGAGCTCACCGCGCGCTACGTGATCAGCGCGATCGGGGCGTTCGTCGATCCGAAGCCGACGGCGATCGAGGGCGTCGAGACGTTCGAGGGACCGGTGCTGCGCTCGGCGTCGTGGGACCACGACGTCGACCTGCGGGACCGCCGGGTCGCGATCGTCGGGACCGGCGCCAGCGCGGTCCAGATCGTGCCGGAGCTCGCCGACGAGGTGGCGCGGCTGGACGTCTACCAGCGGACTCCGATCTGGGTGGCGCCGAAGCCGGACCTGCCCACGCCCCGGGCCCTCGAGGCGCTCTTCCGCCGCGTCCCGCGCGTCCAGCAGCTCGTGCGCCGCGCGACGACCCGCGGCACCGAGGTGATCCTCATCGACCTCGTCACCGACCACGACCGCTACGGCTGGATGGAGCGCGGGATGCGCCGGGCGCTGCGTGACCTCTGGTACCCGCTGCAGGTGCGCGATCGCGAGCTGCGCCGGCGGCTCACCCCCGACTACGACTTCGGCTGCAAGCGGCCGGCCGTCTCCAACCGCTATTTGCGGACGTTCACCCGCGACCACGTCGAGCTCGTCACCGACCCGATCGCCCGGATCACCCCGCGCGGCGTCGCGGTCACGCGACCCGACGGCACCGTGCAGGAGCGCGAGGTCGACGTCCTCGTGCTGGCGACGGGATTCCGCCTGGCGACCGACCCGGAGAACTACCGCCGGACCCCGGTCCGCGGCCGCGACGGCTTCGACCTGGCGACGTTCTACGCGCAGGAGCGCGCCACCTCCTACGAGAGCGTCTCGATCCCGGGCCTGCCGAACCACTTCATGATCTTCGGGCCCTACGGCTGGACCGGCGGGACGTGGCACCAGCTCGTGGAGACCGCGTCGGCGCACGTCGTGCGCGTCCTGCAGGAGGCCCGCCGCCGCGACCGGGACGTCGTCGCGGTGCGGCCCGAGGCGGCCCAGCGGTGGACGCGGTTCGCGGTCGAGCGGATGGGCCGCTCGCTCTGGCAGCAGGGCACCTGCGCGCCGGCGCGCAGCTACTACTTCGACCACCACGGCGACACGCCGTTCCTGCGCCCCACGACGGCCGCGGAGGCCGCCCGTGCCGCCGCGAGCTTCCCGCTCGAGGACTACGTGTACGAGCACAGCCCGGCGGCGGCGCGTTCGGCCGCGACGCCAATGGCGCCCAGCGCCGCGGGGTGATCTGATCGCGCCGTGAGCGTGACGATCGACCGGGCCCGCCTGCGAGCGCTGCTGGAGGACGAGCTGCGGGACTTCCGTGAGCGCCACCCGCGCTCGCGGGAGGCGCACGAGCGCGCTCGCCGCTCGCTCGTCGGCGGCGTGCCGATGCCCTGGATGATGCGCTGGGCCGGCGGCTACCCGGTGATCGCCACGGAGGCTCGCGGCAACCGGATCGTCGACCTCGACGGGCACGAGTACGTCGACCTCTGCCTCGGCGACACCGGCGCGATGCCGGGTCACGGCCCGGCGCCGGTCGTGGCGGCCGTCACCGCGCAGCTCGCCCGGGGCATCACGACGATGCTGCCGACGGAGGACGCGGCGTGGGCGGGGGAGGAGCTCGGCCGGCGGTTCGGGCTGCCGCGCTGGCTCTTCACGCTGACCGCCACGGACGCCAACCGCGCGGCGCTGCGCCTGGCGCGCCAGCTGACGGGGCGCCGGAAGGTCCTCGTCTACAGCTACTGCTACCACGGCTCCGTCGACGAGGCGTTCGCCGTCCGCGACCCCGCCACCGGCCGGACCGTGGCGCGCGAGGGCAACGTCGGGCCCGCGGTCGATGTCGCCGAGACGACGGTCGCGATCGAGTTCAACGACCTGCCGGCGCTCGAGGCCGCGCTCGCGACCGGCGAGATCGCCTGCGTGCTGGCCGAGCCGGCGATGACGAACATGGGGATCGTCCTGCCGGACCCCGGCTACCACGACGCCCTGCGCGCGCTCACGCGCGAGCACGGGACGCTCCTGCTGCTGGACGAGACGCACACGTTCTCGGCCGGTCCGGGCGGCTGCACCGGGCTCTGGGACCTCGAGCCCGACCTGCTGACGATCGGCAAGGCGATCGGGTCGGGGATCCCGTCGGGCGCGCTGGGACTCAGCGACGCCGTCCACGACCGGATGTTCGCCCAGGAGGGCGCCGACTACGAGGACACCGGCGGCGTCGGCGGCACGCTGGCCGGCAACGCGCTGTCGCTCGCCGCGATCCGCGCGACGCTCGGGGAGGTCCTGACCGCGTCGTCCTTCGCGCACGCGATCCCGCTCGCCGCGCGGTTCGCCGACGGCGTCCGGCAGGTCGCGGCCCGCCACGACCTGCCGTGGAACGTCACCCAGCTCGGGGCCCGAGCCGAGTACCGGTTCGAGCCGGAGGCCGCGCGCAACGGCACGCAGGCCCACGACGCCAGCGATCCCGAGCTCGAGCGCTACCTCCACCTGCACGCGCTGAACCGCGGGCTGCTGCTGACGCCGTTCCACAACATGGCGCTCATGGCGCCGTCGACGACCGCCGCGGACGTCGACCGGCACACCGAGCTCTTCGACGAGGCCGCCGCGACGCTCCTCGGCTGACGCCGCGACGCGGGGGTGCGGCGCTCCGGGCACTACCGTGCGTCGCATGATCGGCGTGACGGGAGCGACCGGGGCGATCGGCGGGCGGGTGGCCCGGCGGCTCGCCGCGCGAGGCGTCGCGCAGCGGCTGCTCGTGCGCGATCCGGGGCGCGCGCCGCAGCTCGACGGCGCGCAGGTCCGCGCGTTCGGCGGCTACGCCGACGCCGCCGGCCTGCGGGACGGGTGCCGGGGCCTCGACGTCCTGCTGCTCGTCTCCGCGCACGAGGCGCCGGATCGCGTCGCCGAGCACCGGACCGCGATCGAGGCGGCCGTCGCCGCCGGCGTCGGGCGGATCGTCTACCTGTCGTTCCTCGGCGCCGCGCCCGACGCGACCTTCACGTACGCCCGCGACCACTTCCACACCGAGGCGCTGCTGCGCGAGGCCGGCGTGCCGTGGACCGTGTCGCGCCAGAGCCTCTACCTCGACCTGCTGCCCGAGCTCGCGGGGGAGGACGGCGCGATCCGCGGCCCCGCCGGCGAGGGCCGGTTGGCTCCTGTGCTGCGCGACGACGTCGCCGACGCGCTCGTCGCGCTGCTCACCGGGGAGGGGCACGAGGGTCGCGCGTACGAGCTCACCGGCCCGGAGGCCCTGACGCTCGCCGAGATCGCCGCGCGGCTCTCGACGCCGGCGCGGCCGCTGCGGTTCGTCGACGAGACCGTCGAGGAGGCCTACGCCTCGCGCGCGGCCTACGACGCCGAGCCGTGGCTCGTCGACGGCTGGGTCTCGACGTACACCGCGATCGCCGCCGGGGAGCTCGCGACCGTCACCGACGACGTGCGGCGGCTCACCGGGCACGAGCCCGCCACCGTGAGCACCGCAGCGCTCGCCCGCTGACCGGGATCGCGCCCGCGGGATCGCGCCCGCGCGGCGGCGGCGTCGAGGCTCAGCCGACGTGGCCGAGGACGAGCTGCGCCGTCTCGGCGGGGCGGTCGAGCTGCGGGCAGTGTCCGACGTCGTCCAGGACCACCCAGTCGGCGGTCGGCAGCCCGTCGCGGAAGCGGGCGGCGGCCGACGGCCAGGCGAGCAGCCGGTCCTCGGTGCCCCAGGCGATCCGGACCGGGCAGTCGATCGCCGCGAGGTCCAGCGGCCAGCCGTCGCGCAGCGCCAGGGCGACGAGGGGCTCCACGGCGCAGCGCGCCACGCCGTGGACCTGGTGGACGAGCAGCTCGACCGGCAGGTGCTCGTACGCCACGACGATGAGCTCCGTCGCGCGCCGGCGCCCCTCGGGCGTGGCGAGCAGCCGGTCGACGAACGGCAGCGCCGCGGAGACGAGCCGGTGGGTGATCCGGAACTCGCCCAGGACGCGGGTCTGGGCGGGGTCCTCCGATGCCCAGCCGCCTGCCGGGGCGAGCGCGACGACGCTGCGGGCCCGGCCGCGCGCGGCGAGCGCCAGCGCGAGGAAGCCGCCGAGCGAGTTGCCGACGAGGTGCGCGGTCGCCAGCCCCTGCTCGTCCATCCACGCCTCGAAGCCGTCCAGCAGCCCGTCGATCGTGACCGCGTCGGGGAGCGCCGGCCCGCCGGCGTGGCCCGGCAGCGTCGGCGCGAGCACGGCGTAGCGGGCCTCGAGGGCGGGCAGGACGAGCTCCCACGTCCGCCAGGTGTCGGTGAAGCCGTGCAGCAGGACGAGCGGCTCGCCGCCCGGATCCCCGCCTCGGTGCAGGGCCGAGAACTCCGGCGGAACGGGCAACGGCGCCATGGTGCGCCATCATCGCGGACGTGGAGCGGCACGACATCGCGACCCGGCAGGACTGCGAGCGGCTCGTCGAGCGCTTCTACGGTCGCGCGCTGCGCGATCCGTTCATCGGCTGGCTCTTCGTCGACGTCGCGCAGCTGGACCTCGACGAGCACCTGCCGCAGATCGCGTCGTTCTGGGAGACGATCCTCCTCGGGGCCAAGAGCTACGGCGGCGGCGCGTTCCACCCGCACGCCCAGCTGCACCGCAAGGCCGAGCTGAAGGCCGGGCACTTCGACCGCTGGCTCGCGCTCTGGCGCGAGAGCGTCGACGAGCTGTTCGAGGGCCCCGTCGCCGAGCAGGCCAAGGACCACGCCCACCGCGTGGCCTACGCGTTCCACCGCCGGCTCCAGGGCCTGCCGCCGGACTTCCTCTCGATCCGCCCGCGCGAGGACGGCGCGTTGCCGGTGACGCGCCACGGGCCCCCGTCCGTGCAGGACCCGCCCGCCTGACCCGCCGGCGCGCCATTGCGCCCCGCGGGCCCCGCCGGACGGGGCGCGACGGACGCGGCGACCCGGCGGCGAGCGCGAGGGCGGTGGGTAGGCTGCCGCCATGGCCTCCCCGGCGATCGAGGTCGCCGTCGGCGATTCGCAGCAAATTTCGCTCGGCACGCCTTTGGTCTCCGGTGCGAGTGTGCAAGCCACTGTGCTTGCCCATGGTCGCCACGATAAGGTGAAGATTTTTAAGATGCGTCGACGCAAGCACTACC
>JALRCL010000412.1 GCA_023268575.1 Patulibacter sp. | reverse complement strand
CGCTCCAGCGCCGGCGCGGCCTGGGCCAGCACGGGCCGAGCGCGGTCCAGCAGGTCGGTGGCGCCGGGGGCGCTGCGCTCGGCGGTCCGGACGAGGGCGCGTCCGTCGGCGGAGATCGCGCGCAGCTGCGCGAGCGCCGGGTTCGTCGCTCCGGCGAGCGCCGGCAGCCGCCGGATCCCCGGTCGCAGCGCGGCGAGCGTCTCGCCGAGCGGGACGACCGTGCGCGGGACGCGGTCCAGCGTGCCGCGCGCCTGACGCAGCGTCGGCGCGACGTCGGCGACGGTCGCGGCGAACGCCGTGGCGTTCTGGCCGAGCTCGTCGAACGTCTCGGACAGGACGTGCAACAGCGCGTCGATCCGCGGGCGCCGGGCGTCGAGGACCTCGGTCACCTGCGCCCCCTGGCGCAGGAGCGTGCGCAGCGCGGTGCCGGACGCGTCGACGTCGGCGGCGACGGCGCCGGCGGCCCGCAGCGCGTCGTCGAACCGGCGGGCGCCGCGGTTGAAGCTCCCGGTGCGGCCGGCGAGGTCGCCGGCGACGTTGCGCGCGAGCCGCTGCGCGTCGGCGCGCGTGGCCGGGCGGAAGGTGTCGACGACCTGGTCGATCTCGACCGGCACGGCGTCGCGGGCGCGGCCGATCGTGCCGCCGTCGGGGATCGGCGGTGCGTCGGCCGGGCCCGGCGTCAGCTCGATCCGGCGGTTGCCGTTGCCGACGGTGCTGCCCCAGCGGACCTGGGCCGTCGTGCCGCGGCGCAGCGGGCGCACGTGGCGGTCGCGGATGCCGAGCTCGACGACCGCGCGGCCGTCGACGTAGCTCACGCGCTCGATCTTGCCGACGTCGACGCCGGAGGCCTGGACGTCCATGCCGTTGGCGAGGCTCAGCGCGTTGTCGACCGTGACCCGGACGGTGTACGGCGCGTCGCGGGTGCTCTTCACCCAGAGCCCGATCGCGACGAGCGCGGCGAGCCCGAGCAGGATCCACGGGCGATCGAGGACGACCGTGCCGACGGCACGGCGCAGGCGGCGCGAGGCGGCCATCAGCCACCCACCGGCGCGTTCGCGGAGAAGCCCCAGAAGATGACGCCGAGCACCGCGCCGATCAGGTGGATCAGCACGAGGTTCACGACCATCGAGCGGGCGGTCGCCTCGCCGACCTCGACGGGGCCGCCCCGGACCCGGTAGCCGTAGAACAGGCCGACGAGGACGATCGTCACGGCGATCGTCATCGCGGTGATCGTCGAGTAGGCCAGGTCCGGCGGGTTCTGGTACTGCCAGTGCACCGACGACCAGGCGCCGCCGGAGACCTCGCCGATCTGCACCACCACCACGAGGTACTCCGTGAGGAACTGGCAGGCGATCCCGATGACGTAGATCGCGGGCAGGGCGAGGAGCGCCCCGAGCAGCCGGGTGGCGATGAGGAAGCGCATCGAGTCGATCGCCATGACCTCCATCGCGTCGACCTCCTCGCTGATCCGCATCGAGCCGATCTCCGCGACGAGGCCGCAGCCGACCTTCGCGGCGAGGATGTAGCCGAACATCAGCGGCGCGGTGACGCGGATCGTCGCCCAGGCGGTGAAGACGCCGGCGTAGGACTGCGCGCCGTAGCCGCGCAGGATGTAGATCGCCTCGGTGCCGACGCTCAGGCCGATCACCATCTGCATCCCGAAGATCACGAGCGCCGAGCCGGTGATGATCCGCCCGGCCTGGCGCAGCGTCTCGGCGAGGTACTGGCGCGACCCCGGGATCGCGCGGAACGCGGCGATCGCGAACAGCGCGAAGTCGCCGGTCTCGCGGACCCCGCGCTCCAGCGGCCCGCCGAGCCCGCGGCCGAGCCGACGGGCGGCGGTCGGCGACGCGTGCCCGACGGCGGGCGTGCGGACAACGTGGACGGCTCCGGGCTCCATCGCCGTCCCTAGTGGAGGTTGCCGACCTCGGGGAACGCCCCGAGCAGCAACGCGGTGAACATGAAGTTGAACGCCCAGATGCCGGCGAAGGCGATGACCACCGCCTGGTTCACCGCGCGCCCGACGCCCTCCGGGCCGCCCTTGACGGTCATGCCCTTGTAGCAGCAGACCGCGGCGACGATGAACCCGAAGAGGCTCGTCTTGATGAGGCTGCCGGCGAGGTCCGGCAGCGAGAAGTTCGAGGTGAACGTCTGGAGGAACGCCGCGATCGACTCGCCGAAGATCGCGGTCGAGGCGATCATCGCCCCGAGCACGCCGCAGGTCACCGCGACGAGGTTCATGAGCGCGGTCACGATGCCGAGCGCGAGGAACCGCGGGACGACGAGCGAGCGGACGGCGTCGATTCCCATGACCGCCAGCGCGTCGAGCTCGTCGCGCGCCTTGCGGGCCCCGAGGTCCGCGCAGATCGCGGTACCCGCGATCCCGGCGATGACCATCGCGTTGACCCACGGGCCGAACTCCCGCACCGACGCCGCGACGAGGAACGCCCCGGAGCGGTCGACGGAGCCGAAGACGCTGAGCAGGTTGCCGGGCTGGACGCCGGCGTTGCCGAACCCGAAGGCGAGCGTCGAGACGACCACGGGGAAGAAGCAGCGCGAGACGGTGATGTACGTCTGCTCGACGAACTCGCCCCACCAGGTGAAGGGCGGCGTGACCGCCAGGCGCATCGCCTGCCAGGTCAGCCGGAGCATCCCGGCGATCTCCTCCAGCACGCCCCAGGCGAGCCGGGATCCGGGCAGCGCGACGCCCCGCGTGCTCACCGGCCGGCCCCTGGCTCGCGGCAGGGGCAGCCCACCGCTCGATCGTCGCGAATCACCGTCATGGACTCCTCCCAGCCACCGGGCGAGGCCGGCGACGCGGGCAGCGTAGGGGACTCGTTGACTCGCGTCAAGTTTTTGTGGTCATGTTGACCGCACAGCGCGTCTGGACGCTGCATCTATCCCGGCGGGACGGGCGATCCGCGCCCCGCGGCGGGCGTCGGATCCTGCGGACGAGGAGCGCCTGCGATCAGGCGCCAGGGGCGGCGGCGGGCGCGTAGAGCCCCTGCCAGACGAGCTCGACGACGGCGTCGATCGCCGCCTCGAGCTCGGCGTCCGGGACGTCCCGGATGAAGCGGTGCATCGACCGCTCCCACATGTGCACGATCCACGTGGCCGCCTGGCGCGCCGGCAGCGCCGGGTTCACGAACCCCTCGCGCTGCCCGCGCAGGAGGTGCCCGGTGGCCTGGTCGACGCTGTCGGCGATCAGGCGCTCGACGAGCTCGCGGACGGCGGGGTCGTAGGCCGCCGCGTCGTGGACGGCGGACATCAGCGGCGTGTGCGGGCGGTAGGACCGCGCGAGCCCGTCGAGGACCCGGTGGACGTCGGCGCGGGTCACCGGCCCCTCGAGCTCCCACCACGGCCGGGTCGCGGCGCCGAGCGACGCCCAGCTCTCGTGGAAGATCGCCCGCAGCATCTCGCTGCGATCGGAGAAGTAGACGTAGAACGTGGAGCGCGGGATCCCCGCCTCGGCGACGATCCGGTCGACGCCCAGGTCGGTGTAGGCGGTGCCGTCGGCGAGCAGCCGCTCCAGCGCGTCCCGGATCCGGAGGACCATCTCCGCCCGCCGGTCGGCACGGCTCGCGGAGGACCCGGAGCCCCGCCCGACGGTGGCGCGCCCGCTCCTCACCCGCGGATCTCGCCGTAGAGCGCGTTGGCGTAGACGAAGACGAGGGCGTCGACGAGCTCGTCGAGCGCTCCCTCCGTCCCGGCGAGCACCGCCGCGACGTCGCGCTCCATCGCGAAGAAGACGCCGCCGACGAGGGACTCCGCCACGAGGTCCGCCCGCGGCCCGGGGAGCATCTCGCCGGTCTCGCGCTCCAGCGCGATGCGAGCCGCCACGCGCTCGACGAAGGCCATCCGCCACGCGTCCCAGAGCTCGCCGACCTCCGGGTCCGCGTGCGCGGCCTCGATCATCGCCCGGAAGATCCGGGCGTGCTCGCGCCACAGGCGCGCGGTGCCGGCCATGCCCTCGCGCACGGCCGCGATCGCCGCCACCGGCTCGGAGTGGTCGCCCGCGTACCACGACGCCGCGACCTGGTGCGTGGCCTCGAAGAGGTCCTCGAGCAGCGCCGCGACGGCCGCCGACTTCGTGGGGAAGTAGAAGTAGAACCCCGGGCGCGTGACCTCGGCGCGGGCCGTCAGCTGGCCGATCTTGATCTCGGCGAACGGCGTCGTCTCGAGCAGCTCCTCGAGCGCCCGCAGGATCCGCTCGCGGCGATCGGCGCCCTTCGGCGTGACGGCGGCCCTCTGCGCTCGCATCGAGGTAGGGGATTGCATCACACGCCGGGGCGGTGGCCCCGGCACGCCGCCCACGACGGCCGGCCTGGAGTTGTCATGCGTCAATTCTGTCAGCGCGCGGCAGGTTCGGCCAGCGGCGGGACGAGCGCGACCGGCGACGCGTAGCGTCTGCTCGGTGAGTACCCCCGCCCCGGGCGACCCGCCGGACCTCAGCCCCCGGGGGCAGCGCCGCCGCGCACAGCTGCTGGAGGCGCTCGAGGAGCTGCTCGACGACCGGCCGCTCGCCGAGATCGAGATCGACGACATCACGCGGCGGGCGGGGATCACGCGGTCGGGCTTCTACTTCTACTTCCCGGGCAAGAGCGCGGCCGTCGCCGCGCTGATCGACGGCATCCGCGACGGGATCCTCAACCTCGGCATCGACTCCTACGACCCCGAGGCACCCGACGGGCCGGCCCAGATCGAGGTGGCGATCACGAACTCCGTCGCCTTCTGGCGCGAGCACGCGAGCCTGCTCGTCGCGATGCTCGACGCGGCCGCGGTCGACGAGGAGACGCGCGCCGACTGGGACGCGATGGTCGCCCACCTCACCGCGACGTTCGCGGAGAAGTTCTCGCGCGACCCGATCGCCAGCGCCCAGCTCGCGCAGGCCGGCATCCCGGTCCACGAGTTCGCTCGCCTGCTGCTGGACAGCTCCGTCGGCGTGATGGAGCGCGACGTCCGCTCGATCGTCGCGCGCGGGACGCCGGAGCCCGGCCTCGTCGCCGCGATGCTCCACCTCTGGAAGGTCGCCGTCTGGCCCGCGGGCACGCGCGCCTGACGTCGCCGGGCGCGTCGAGCGACGCCGCCGGCGCCCGATCGATCCGCGCCGCGCCGACGGCTAGGGGCTGCCGAGCGCGTCGGCGACGGCGCGTGCCCGGGACCGGGCCTCCTCGACCGTCGCGCCGACCGCGTTGACGTGGCCGAGCTTGCGCCCCGGCCGGTGGCCCTTGCCGTAGAGGTGCAGCGTCGCGTCCTCGACGGCGAGCGCGTCGGTCAGCCCCGCGCGGTCCCACGGCTGCGGTCCGCCCAGGACGTTGACCATCACGGCCGCGCCGACGAGCGGGTCCGGGGCACCGAGGGGCAGGTCGAGCACCGCGCGCAGGTGCTGCTCGAACTGATCGGTGACGCAGCTGTCCATCGTCACGTGGCCGGAGTTGTGCGGGCGGCACGCGAGCTCGTTGATGCGCAGCTCGCCACTGCGGGTGACGAACAGCTCGACGGCCATCACCCCGGCGAGCCCGGCCTGCTCGGCGAGGTCCAGCGCGAGGTCCCGCGCGCGATCGGCGAGCCCCGCCGGACCGGCGCGGCCGCCGAGGATGACCTCGGTGCAGATCCCGTCCACCTGGGTCGTGACGAACGTCGGCCACGCGCGCCGCTCGCCCGATGGCCGCCGCGCGACCATGACCGAGACCTCGGCGGCGAGGTCGACGAGCTCCTCGACGAGGAAGCCGGGGATGCCCTCGCCCTCGGCGAGCACGGCGGCCGCCGCCTCGCGGTCGGCGACGATCCACACGCCTCGCCCGTCGTAGCCGCCGCGGCGCGCCTTCAGCACGACCGGCCAGCCGTGCGCGCCGGCGAACGCCGCCACGTCGTCGGCCGCGACGACCTCGGCGAACGCCGGCACGGGCAGTCCGCGCGCGGCGAACGTCGTGCGCGCGTGGAGCTTGTCCTGGGCGAGGAGCTTCGTCGCCGGACCGGGTCGGACGGGCACGGGCGACTCCCGCTCGAGCACGAGCAGGTCGGCCGGATCGGTCAGCTCGTGGTCGAACGTCACGACGTCGACGCCGGAGCGGGAGAACGCGACGAGGTCCTCCGCCGACGTCCAGGTGCCGTCGAAGCGCTCGGCGCCGGCCAGCGCCGCCGAGCAGGCCGCATCCGGATCGAGCACG
>JALRCL010000369.1 GCA_023268575.1 Patulibacter sp. | reverse complement strand
TCCTGTTCGACGGCGAGCGGATCTCGTTCGGGTCGTTCCACGGCGGGATCTTCCGGCCACGGCAGATGCACGTCCTGCGGCGCTCTGTCTCGTGACGACCCCGCCGAAGGGCCGGGGCAGCGCCCCGTACGACGACGGGTTCGACGAGGAGACCGGGCGCCACGTCGTCGCCGCGCTACCGCCGTTCGGCGCGAGCTCCGCGAGGGCGGGGGGTCGGGCTCCGCCCCGGCCGCGTGCTCAGACGAACTCGGAGTACGTGTGCACCACGCGCGCCTTGCCGCGCGTGCAGGTGACCTTCGCCGAGAACTGGCCCTGGTAGGTCTTGCCGCGCTTCTCGGTGCAGCGGTAGCTGCGGACCTTCTTCGTGCAGCGGCCGGTCTTCGAGCCGCGGCAGGCGTGGAAGGACTTCACGACCTTCTTCGCGGTCGCGCAGCTCGTGCCGGACTGCTGGATCGAGGTGACGTAGGACGGGCCGAAGCTGCGGCCGACCTTCGCCGAGTACGTGCAGTTCGCGGCGGACGCGGGCGTGGCGCCGACGGCGGTCAGGCCGAAGCCTCCCGCGACGAGGACGGCGCCGGTCAGGAGGCGGCGGGCGGGGACGGAGAGCGACATGGTGGTCCTCAGTGGTCGGGTCCACGGAGGTCGTGGACGCGGGGCGGTCGGGGTGCGGGGATCGGCTGCCAGGCCGGCGGGTCGGCCGGCGCGGGCCGCGCGGCCGGGAGGAAGCGTCCGAGGGTGCGGGCCAGGCCCGCGGCGCCGGACGGGGTCAGGTGGATGCCGTCGGGCTGGAACCAGCCGCCGCGACCACGTGTGTCGCGCTGCCAGTCGACGAGCCGCACCCGGTCCGGGTGCTGCCGGGCGAACGCGCGCATTGCGCGGCCCGAGCCGGTGTCGGCGCCGCCCGCCGCGCGCGGGGTCAGCAGGCCGAGCGTCCGGCGCTTGCCGAGCAACGACAGCGCGCGGCGCAGGTGCGTCGGGCCGACCGAGCCGTTCGTGCCGAGCTGGATCACGACGAGCTGCGGCAGGGTCCCGGTGCGCGCGTGATCGCGGATCACCGACAGGCCCTCGCCGATCTGACGACAGCCGTGCGCGTTCACGGCGTACCCGGCCCGCGCGGCCTGCGGCATCGCGCCGAGCAGCACCGAGTCGCCGATCACCAACGGCGCGCGGCCGGGCACCCGCCGACGGGTCGGCGGCCGGGTCTGGGTGCCGCCGCAGCCGATCTTCGTGAGGGTGCTCGAGGCGGCGGGCGACGGCACGACGCGCGGGCGACGATCGGCGCTCGCCTCCGACGCGGCTTCGCTGACCGTGCGCACCCGGTCCGCGCTCCGGGCGCCGCCGGATCGCGCCGGGGAGGACGCTCGACCCCGTCGCCCGCGCGCACCGGACGCCCCCGGATCGCGGCGCCGGCGCGCATCAGCAGCGGGCGCAGGCACCGAGGCTCCCGCGCGTGGCGCGGCCGCGCCTGCCGGGTCCGGCGGCGGAGGGATCGGCACGAACGGCGCGATCGGCCGCTCCGGCGGGGCCGGCTGCGGGTAGTGGCGCAGCATCGACCGCAGGAGCCGCGCGTACCCGGCGGCGCCGGCGGCCTGCAGGTGGATCCCGTCCGGCGCGAGCCAGCCGCGACGCCCCGACGAGACCCGTGCCCAGTCGGCGGCCACGACGTTCTTCCAGCGCGCGGCAGCCTTCCGGTACGCCGCGGCGGTGCTGCCCGTCCACGGCACCGGGCCGCGGGGCGTCACCACCACGAGCACACGGGCCGGGCCGATCATCCGGCGCAGCCGCGCGATGTCGGCGAAGGTCTGCGGGCCGTTCGTCCCGAGCGCCCAGACGACCATCCGCGGCAGCGTCCCCGCGCGCAGGCGGCGGGCGACCATCGAGAACCCGGTCCCCTTCTGGCGCGCGCACTGGGCGTCGGCCTCGAACCCGGCGCGCGAGACCTGCGGCATGGCGCCGGCGAGCACCGAGTCGCCGATGACGAACGGCGAGCGCTTGCCGCCGACGAGGTTCCGTGCCGCGTCGCGATGCAGGTGCGGGCCGCAGGCCGCCTGCGCCGTCGGGGCGAGCAGGACGAGCGACGCGACGACGAGGGTGAGGAGGAGGGCGCCGAACGGCCCTCGTGGTCGGGTACCGGTGGGGCTCACCAGCCGCCCTGATCCGAGGTCCCACCCACGCGCACGCCGGGCACTGTGACAGATCCGGGCGGGGCCGGCCAGGCATTTCGAACCCGCTGTCCGAGCCGCCGCATACGGCGTTATCGTGCCGCTCGCGCACGGACGTCGCCGCTGCGCCCGGCGCCGTGGTCTTCCCGACAGTCCAGTTCGCGATCTTCTTCCCGATCGTCCTCGGGATCTCGTGGCTGCTCATGGAGCGACCACGCCTGTGGAAGCCGTTCGTGCTCGGCTCCAGCTACGTCTTCTACGCCGCCGCGGACCCGAAGTTCTGCCTGCTGCTGGCGGGCGTCACGCTCGGCAACCAGCTCGCCGCGACGCTCATCGATCGGACCGCCGACGAGCGCCTGCGGACGCGGATCGTCACCGCCGCCGTCGTCTTCGACCTGCTCGTCCTCGGGGTCTTCAAGTACTACGGCTTCTTCACCGAGGACGTCGATCGGCTGCTGGACGGGATCGGCCTGGGCCTGCCGCTCCCGCTGCTCACGATCGCCCTGCCGGTCGGCCTGAGCTTCTTCACGTTCCAGGCGATCAGCTACGTCGTCGACGTCCGCCGCGGTCAGTGCGAGCGCGCGGCGACGATCGACGTCGCGCTCTACCTGTCGTTCTTCCCGCACCTCGTCGCGGGACCGATCGTCCGCGCGCGCGAGTTCCTCCCGCAGCTCGCCACGCCGCGCCGGCGCGATCAGGTCGCCGTCGGGCCCGCCGTGGCGCTCATCTGCCTCGGCCTCGTGAAGAAGGTCGTGCTCGCCGACACGCTCGCGCGCGAGCTCGTCGACCCGGTCTTCGCGGTGCCCGAGGCCTACGGCACCCCGGACGTGCTCCTGGCCTCCTACGGCTACGCGGCGCAGATCTACTGCGACTTCTCCGGCTACACCGACATCGCGATCGGCGTCGCGCTGCTCATGGGGATCGTCTTCCCGCAGAACTTCGACAACCCGTACCGCTCGCGGTCGCTGCAGGAGTTCTGGCGCCGCTGGCACATGACGCTCTCGCGGTTCCTGCGCGACTTCCTCTACGTGCCGCTCGGCGGCAATCGCAAGGGCCGCTTCACGACGTACCGCAACCTCTTCCTCACGATGCTCCTCGGCGGCCTCTGGCACGGCGCGGCCTGGGGGTTCGTCCTGTGGGGCGCGATCCACGGCGGCGCGCTCGTCGTCGAGCGGCTGCTGCGCGGCAAGGTCCGGATGCCCGGCTGGCTCGCGTGGGTCGTCACCTTCCACGTCGTCGTCCTCGCCTGGATCCCGTTCCGGGCGCCGGACCTCGACCTCGCCGCGACCGTCTTCGAACGGCTCTTCGTCTGGGAGCCCGCGACGTTGTGGAGCGCCTCGGCGGTCTTCATCGTCGCGCTCGTCATCGGATCGCAGCTCCTGCCGGAGCGGCCGATCGCCCGCCTGCGCGAGCGGTTCGAGCGCTGGCACCCGGTCGCGCTGGGGATGACGCTCGCGCTCGTCGTCGCCACCGTGGGGGCGAGCGTGCCCTCGGACGCCGTCCCGACGTTCATCTACTTCGCCTTCTGACCGACCCGGAGCACGCCCGATGACCGACGAGGATCAGCAGCAGGACCCGGCGCAGGGCGGGCGCGACGGCGACGCGGCGGCGGGCCGGCGGGACGGCGACGTGGCCCCGCGGCACGACCCGATCACGAGCGAGAGCCGTCCCGGCGACGGCGACGCCCCGGCCGGCGTCCACGACCCGGCCCGCCAGTCGACGGCCCGGGGCGCGCTGATCGCCGTCCTCGTGGCGGTCCTCGTCCTCGTCGCGTTCGAGGGCAGGGCCGTCGAGCGCGCCGGCGAGCGGCAGGAGGACGGCTGGCAGCGCGAGGTCCTGCTGGCGGTCGGCAAGCCGACGGGCTGGATCGCCGACAAGCTGCCGTTCTCCGGCATCGGCGACCGCTTCAACGAGGTCGTGGGCGGCGGCAAGGGCGGCACGGCGAGGACCGCCGCGCCGGTCGTCTCCGGCTCCGGAGCGATCACCCCGGACGCGATCGACCCGGCCGCCGTCGGCGAGACGCCGCGACCCCCGCGCCCGCTGCGCACGCTCCTCGTCACCGGCGACTCGATGGCCACGCCGCTGGACGCCGAGCTCGCGCGGACCTTCGCCGCGCGTGGGGTCGAGGTCACCCGCGACCCGCACATCGGCACGAGCATCTCGCAGCCGCAGATCGTCGACTGGCGCCAGCTCGCCGCCCAGCAGGCGGCCGAGAAGCCCGACGCGGTCGTCGTCTTCCTCGGCGCGAACGAGGGCTTCCCGCTGCCGCTCGGCCGGCGGACCGTCGAGTGCTGCGGCACCGCCTGGACGGCCGCGTACGCCCAGTCGGTGCGGACGATGATGGGCACCTACCGTCAGCGCGGCGACGTGCGGATCTACTGGCTGCTGCTGCCGTTCCCGCGCTCCGGCGAGCGCGCCGAGGTCGCCCGCGCCGTGAACGAGGGCATCCGCGTCGCCGCCCAGGCCTACCGCGGGCAGGTCCGGCTCGTCGACCTCGCGACGGTCTTCACGCCCGGCGGTCGCTTCCGCGACGCGATGGAGGTCGACGGGCACGAGCGGATCGTCCGGGAGTCCGACGGGATCCACCTCAACGGCGAGGGCTCGAAGCTCGCCGCGACCATCGTGGCGCGGGAGATCGACCGCGCGTGGCCGCGCCGCTGACCGGACGCCGGTCGCGGCGACGCGGGTCGTCGGGGGCGGACCGCAGGCGGCAGGTGGGTCAGCCGACGATGTCGATGAGCCAGCGGGCGCCGTCGCGCTGCAGCACGAGCCGGCCGACGCGCTGCGTCACCCGTCCGCGCGTGGTGACGATCGACCGCAGGCGGATCGCGACGCGGTCGGCGACCTGGCCCGTGGCGCCGGGCGTCAGGCCGAGCGGCTTCAACGAGACGAGCTGGTAGCGCGCCGAGCGCGCGACGCGGCTGCCACGGGCGTCGGCGACGGCGCGATCCCACGTCGCTGCGCACGAGCGGGTCGACTTCCGGGCCTCGATGAACCGCCGCTGCGCGTCCGCGGTCAGCCAGCGGCAGACCTTCGCGCCGGCGACCCCATGGGTCGACGCCCGTCCGTACTTCTCGGCGAGCGCGCGGATCGCCTGTGCGTCCTTGGCGGGGATCGCGGGCGAGGACGTCGCGGCCGACGCCGTGGCGGGTGCGGCGAGCGACGCGGCGACGAGCACGAGACCGAAGGGGCGCGGCATGGGCGCGAGGATAGCCCGGCCGCCGGTGGCCGTCGTGCGCGCGACCCGTGCCGGGATCGCGCCGGCGGAGCCGACCGGCCGAGCGGAGGGCTACGGTGCTGGACGTGCACGACGTCCTCCACCGGCTCGCCGGCGTCCTGGCCGACCCCGGCGCGGAGACGGCGGCGGTGGAGCTCGACGCGGTGCGCGGGATCTGGCGCACGCTGGACGCGGAGGAGCGCGCGGCGGTGACGCCGCTGGCGCAGCTGGCGGCGCGGCGCGTGGCAGCGGCCGACCCCGGGGGCCCGTCGTCCCCGGGCGCACCGTCCTCCGCCACGGGGGCCGGTGGCACCGCGCACGACGAGCCGGCAACCCCGTCGCCGGCGACGACCGGGTCGGCGGTCGAGCCGACGGAGCACCGCGCGTCGGGCTCGGGGAGCGCCCCGGCCGGTGGGCCGGTCCGGAGACCGTCCGGCGCGGACCGTCTCCCGGCCAGAAACCACCCCGCGGACGCACGGGCGGCGAGCGTCGGGTCCGGCGGTCGCGACGCGCTCGCCGACGTCTCGCCCGAGTCGCTGCTGCCGCTGCTGGGACTCAGCTCGTTCCGCCCTGGCCAGCGCGAGGCGGTGCAGGCGGCGCTCGACGGGCGCGACTCGCTCGTCGTCATGCCGACCGGCGGCGGCAAGAGCCTCTGCTACCAGCTGCCCGCGCTCGCCGGCGACGATCTGACGGTCGTCGTCTCGCCGCTGATCGCGCTCATGCGGGACCAGTGCGCGCGCCTCACCGACCTCGGTCATCCGGCGGTGATGCTCGCCTCGGGCGGCGACGGGGACGCGAACCGGCGCGCGCTCGACGAGATCCGCGACGGCACGGCGAAGGTCTGCTTCGCGGCCCCCGAGCGGTTCGCGTCGCGCACCTTCCGGGCGGCGATCCGGCAGCGCGCGATCGCGCTGTTCGTCGTCGACGAGGCGCACTGCGTCAGCGAGTGGGGCCACGACTTCCGGCCCGACTACCTGCGGCTCGCCTCCGTCATCGACGAGCTCGGCCGGCCGCCGGTCATGGCCTGCACCGCCACCGCGACGCCGAAGGTCGCCGACGAGATCGTCGCGCGGCTCGGCCTGCGCGAGGTCGAGCGGGTGCGCTCCGGCTTCGACCGGCCGAACCTCTCCTTCGACGTCCTGCCCTTCGACGGGCAGGGCTCCGTCGCGCGCAAGCGGGCGACGCTCGTGGCCGGGGTCTCGGATCCGGCCAACCGACCCGCCGTCGTCTACTGCGGCACGCGCAAGAGCACCGAGGAGGTCCGCGACCTGCTCGTCGAGGCCGGGATCAGCGCCGTCGGCTACCACGCGGGCATGTCCTCCGACGTGCGCACCGACCGGCAGGACGCGTTCATGCGGGGCGACGCCGACGTCGTCGTCGCGACGAACGCCTTCGGCATGGGCGTCGACAAGGCCGACGTGCGCTCCGTCTGGCACTGGGGCCTGCCGAGCTCGCTCGAGGCCTACTACCAGGAGGCCGGCCGCGCCGGGCGCGACGGGGCGCTGGCCCGCGCCGTCCTGCTCGCCTCGCGCGCGGACCTCGGACGGCTCGTGCGGTTCATCCAGCAGGCCGAGGTCACCGTGGGGGAGGTCGGCGCGCTGATCGGCCGGCTGCGCGCGCAGGCCGGCCCCGACGGCGAGGTCGAGCTCGGGAGCGGCGGGGGCGGCGGGAGCGATCGCGACCGCATCGCGCTGGCGATCGCCGAGCGGGCCGGCGCGATCGCGCTCGCGCCCGGCGAGGGTGGTCGCCTGCAGGTGCGGGTCCTGCCGGGCGAGGCCGACCACCGTCGGATCTCCGAGCTGTGCCGCGCGGCGAAGGACCGCCGCTGGCAGGCGTACCGCTCGATCGAGCAGTACGCCTCGACGGAGAACGAGGTCTGCCGGCGCCGCCAGCTGCTCGATCACTTCGGCGATCCCGAGGAGGGTGCGCCGCTCGGCCGCTGCTGCGACGTCCACGACCCGGTCGACTGGCTGCCCCCGATCACGGTGGGGAGCGGACGCTCGCGCGGTGGGTCGGCGCCGGCGGCCGAGGAGGGCCGGCCC
>JALRCL010000045.1 GCA_023268575.1 Patulibacter sp. | reverse complement strand
CCCCGTCGAGCTCGACGGGGTACTCGATCTTCCAGGCGCGGAACTGGTCGCGCACGAGGCGCTGCCAGTCCTTGACGTCAGCGCCCTGCATGCGGGGCTGCGTCAGCTTGAAGGTGCGGCTGCTCATCGGGCGGGCTTCCTCAACAGGTCGTTGATCTCCACAGCCACGGTGGCGACCCCCACCAAAGACGTCACGACGCACGCGAACAAGAACACGACCCCCGTGTCCAGCGACCTACCGGCCCGACGCAACACGAGGCCGCTCCGTCGGCACCAGATCCGGATGCTTGAACGACTCGGCCCGGCCACCCGGATACGTCCGATCGCAGTTCACGACCCGCTGCAACCGAATGTCGGCCCGCAACGCCAACAGCCGCCCGCGCAACCCCCGGTCACGCGACACGTCCGCCAGCTCGAGCAGAAACGCACGGAACGCGGCGCTGTTGCCGTTCAGGACCCGTGTCCCCTCCGCCCGCTGCGTGCACGACTGGTATCGCCGAGCGAGATCCTGACGGTCGTCCTCACGGTCCGAACGGACCTGGAGCACGACACCGCCGACGGCCAGCACGATGGCCGTCAAAACGAGCGCAATGAGCCCCCAGCGGCGCGCCCACACGCACAGCCGCAACCACACCCGCCCGACGGGGGTCATGTGCCGACCCCCAGCAACGCCAGAACCGCCGAGAACGCCCACACCAGCGTGACCCCCGCCCCGATGCGGGGGTACGTCACCGCCCGGTCGATCACGAGCCGCTCGCCTCCCCCGGGTCGGTGTCGTCGACTGAACGACGCTTCGACACCGGCCGCGTCAACACCAGCGACCCCGCCGCCCCGAACGTCAACGGGTTCCGGCTGTCCGTCACGACCAGCAGCACGATCAACCCCAACCCGATTGCAGGAGACACCCAGCGCAACAGCAGCGACTCCACCGCGCCGACCGTCTCGTCCGATGGAAGGCGCACTCACGACCCAGCCTGACCCGACTCGACAACCACCGCCGCCGGCACATCACCAGACGACTCCTCCACCGCAGAACCGTCCGTCACCAGATGCGGAGCGATCGCCGCCAACGCCCGAAGCGACCCCTCCAAATCCAGCTCCTGACGCCCATTCACCGGACGACCCGACAACTGCATCAACGCCGTCACCGACGTCGACTGCGCCTTCGACGCCGAATCCGTCGCCTTCGCCACCGCCACCAAATCATCCGACTCCGGAACCAGGTCCGTAATCCGATCCAACCCCGCCTCGACCACAGCCGCAGCCCGAATCGCATTCGCACGAACACGACGCTCAGCCTCAACCTCCAGCCGCTCCTGCTCATCCGCATTCACCTGCACCCACAACTCCGGATGCCGATCACGCGTAAACGCCACCGACTGCCCCGTCACCATCACACCACGCTCAAGCGCCAACCGATCCGCAGCCTTCGCCAGATCGCCGCCCTCAAACGCAAGCGCCTCCAACGCCCACCGAACGTGCTGCGGCTCCACGAGCGCCGATCGACGCTTCGGCGTTTCGATGATCTCGCCCACGACCACACGAACGGTCGCACCACACCCCGAAAACGCCAGCCTCAGCCAGCAGCAGCCCACGCACACGACATGCAGACGACGTCGTAGACCGCCGCGCCAGCAGCACCAGGCAACACCGGATCAGCGTCCTCGACAAGCACCAGCATGTAGCTGTCGCCGACCACCATCCGCGCATCGCAGCGACAGCAGCCGATCGAGGCCTCGGGCCGCTCCCCGCAGTGCGGGCACGGCCGGCCGAGATCCTCCGGACGGACCGGATAGACACCGGTCCTCGTCGGACAGCTGTCGGCGTGCTCGGGCTCGACAACCTCGCAGTCAGCGTCGCAGTAGACGCACCAGCGAAACGGCTCGGCCGCGCGCATCTCGTCCGTGACCTCAGTCGCCATGCCCGAGACCGTCGCAACACCGACCAAAAGCACGGCCCCCAAACAGCGACCAAGAACACCGACCACAACGCGAGCTACTTGGTCTGGCCTTTCGCTCCTCGCGCCCCTGTGTTGTGGCAAGACCACAGCACCAGCCGTGTCGCGTGTGGAGACACCACAAAAAGCGCACGCACCGATCGTTGCGTGCAGCAGGGCATACCCCCACCCCCCATCCAGACCCCAGCCCCAGACCCGAGAACAGGCCGCGGCACAGGGCCCGACCCCCGGGGAGGGGGGAGCGAAACCTGGGACTCCCGACCGACGCGGGTCCCTTTTCCCCCTTCCGTGTCTGGGTTGGGTCGGTCCGTGTGGGGCTTGGCGGCTTTGGGGGCGGTGTGGGTGCAAGCCGTTGCTTGGGCGTAGTTCTCCCCCGGTGAGGGAGGAGACGGGACTGGTTGGCGGGCTGGCAGTGCGCTCTGTTCCCCGCGGCTCCACCGGTGTGGGTGGGCTCTTGTCCTGGCTCCCCGCGACGCTGGGTTGTGGTCCTCGGGGCCGTTTGGTGTCGTGTCCCCGGCCAGTGTCTTTCGCAAGTTTGAGGCACGGTGGGTCGCCGTGCCGGCCAGTGGTGCGGTCGTCTTCCTCGTCCCGGATGCTGCGCGTCTGGGTTTTCCTCTCGGTGGCCGCCTCGAGCGGGAGGCGTGCTGGTGCTTGTGTGGACGGTGGGGCTGGTGACGCCGCATGCGGCCCCGGGGTCGTCGTTGTGGGGGTCAGGGTAGCGGGTCGTCTGGCGGATCGTCTAGGGTGTCTGGTGTTGGTGTCTCTGGCTGGGAACGCCTCCCCCTAGGGGGAGGCGTTTTTGCGTTCTGTGGGCAGGGTGGCGGCGTATGAGCGATTGGCCGCGGGATGCGTTGACTCGGGGTTTGCCGCGGGATGCGGATGGTCGGGTGCGGCTGAATGCGGATGAGTCTGCGGTGTGGGATGCGGATGAGACGATTCGTGATCCGGCGACGCGTGGGGTGTTGCGGGATGCGAATGGTGATTTGTTGGTGCGGTTGACGGGGCTTCCGCCTTCGGTGGTGACCGGGGACGAGCTGTCGCCGAAGGTCTCCGCGGCGGACATCGGTGATCTGACGCGCGCCGTCGCGGCGTTCGGGGCACCCCGGCGCGGGGTGTTCGTGGCGTGCGACGGCCGCGACTTCACCGGCGCCGGGTCGTCCGGGTCGGCGACGATCCAGGCGGCTGGCTCGACCGCTGGCCTGCGACTCGGGCAGCAGGTCACCGGTCCCGGGGTGCAGGCGGGCTCGTACATCGCCGCGCTGACCGGGCCCGGTGGATCGCCGGCGAACACGGTGACCCTGTCGAAGCCGCTGAACGCGACGAACGCGTCGGCGACGTTCTGCGCGATCCGTGACTACACCCTCATCCGGGGCGTCGCGGATGGTCGCTACGAGCAGGTCGCGCTCGTGCGCTACACCGGCGCGCCGGGCGGCTACGGCCTCAACCAGTTGCGGGCGTGGTCGATCGGGCTGCCGATGACGACCGTCGGGACCGCGACCGGTGCGGGGATGACGTCGTCGGGGACGTGGACTGCGATCACCGGCCAGCCGAACCCGGAGAAGGGCGGCGCGTTCCAGGGCCGCTACATCTACGCCACCGCGTGGGGCGCCTACCGCGAGTGGACGACCGGCACCACGACCGGCGTCGGGATGCGGGTCTGCTTCGCGAACAACGGCGGCCTGACGCTGGTCTCGATCGACGGCGACAAGACGCGCGCCAACCGCCTGCCGACCGCGCAGGACATGGTCGATTCGGCCCTCTACCCGGCATCCATCCTCGTCGCGAACGGCGGCAACCTCGCCCCGACCGATCGCGTCATCAACCACTACAACACGCTCGCCGACGACGAGGTGATGTACGACCTGCGGCTCGTGCTCGCCGACGACCTGTCGTCCGGGTCGCACGTCGTGCGGGCGACCGCGGTCGGCGCGACCCCGACCGGTGCGGGCGCGCCGGGCCGGTCCTACATCACCGGCTTCGGCGCGGTCTCCGCCGCCGCGATCACCGACCCGGCGGTGGCGCTCTACACGTCGGACTGGCTGACGCACTTCAAGGTCGGCTCCGCGTACGAGTACGCCATCGAGCAGCGCACCGGCCCGTCGGGCACCTGGACGTGGTTGGGCAACATCCACGGCTACGAGACGCAGCGGTCCCTGGCGCTGCGCGTCGACGGTGTCGAGACCGACCCGGTCCCTGGGACGGTCGTGCAGGCCGCCAACGAGATCACGCTGGTCCGCGACTCGTGGATGCGTCACCCCGACCTCGACGCGGGCACCGTCGTCTGTGACGCGCTCACGACGTACCGCTGCGACCGGGACGGCCTGACCGTCGATCCCGTCCTGACGTGGCGCGTCGCTGTCAGCATCCGCAACGGGTACTTCGGGATGTGCCCAGTCAACTCGGCCAACAACGTCAACGGCCGGATGGACCGCGCGGCGCTGCTGCGGACCCCGACGGTGATCGAGCTGGTCGGCGGGGCGGACACCTACCGCGGGTTCTCGCGGTCGCAGGCCGCGTGGCTGTGGTCGTCGACCGGTCGCGTTGCGGCGCTCGCGCGGATGCTCGACATCGACGGGTACACCGAGGGCTGGGCCCACTCGACCGTCGGGACGCGGGTGCAGGACCGCGGGACCGGGTCGCCGCCGACGTCGAAGGTCTACTTCCCGTGGGTCACGCAGGATGCGCCGAACCGCGACGTCGCCGCGGGCGAGGCCAAGCGCGGCACGTTCCGGCTGACCGCGCGGTTCGCGGCGGCCGGGATCAACTCGGCGATGGCCGAGCTGTAGCCCCGCAACTGGGCCGATCCGGAAACCCTGAACCGCAGGGTTTTTCCTCCCGAACCGCACCGTCCGACCCACGGTGCAAACCCCCCAAATCAACGTCGCCGCGATCATGGCGCTCCCCCCGGGGCCCAATCGCGACAAAGCACTACAAATCGTCGCCGGGCTCCGCGAACAGCTCGTCGAGAACAAGCTCCAGTTGTTCGTGCCGTACCCGGCACAGACGCAGTTCCTCGAGTGGGAAGGCCACCTCACCACGTCGCTGTTTCTCGGCGGCAACCGCGCCGGGAAGACGACGGTCGGGGTCGTCAAGGACATCATCCAGCTCGTTCCCGCCGAGCTGTTGCCGGACCATCTGCGGCGCTTCAAGTTCTGGCACGACGTCGTCCGCGGACGGGTCGTCACGGCCGACTTCAAGCAGTCGCACGAGGTCATCGTCGACAAGTTCCGCGAGTGGGTGCCCCGCCAAGCGTTGGCCGGGAAGGGGCGCGGCAAGAACTGGTGGAAGAACGCGTTCGATCGCGACGCGCGTCGGCTGTGGTTCGACAACGGTTCGTTCGTCGAGTTCATGTCGCAGGAGCAGGACGTCGACGCGTTCTCGGCCCAGAACCTGCACTTCTGCCACTTCGACGAGGAGCCGCCGTACGACCTGGGGCGCAAGCAGTTCAACGAGTGCATGATGCGCCTCGCGGACCACATGGGGTCGATGTCGCTGACGATGACGCCGCTGGACGGCATGTCGTGGGTGCACGACCAGCTGTACATCCCCGCGATCAACGCGAAGCCCGGGGCGGAGCGGGTGAAGGTCGTGACGGCGTCGTCGGACGACAACCCGCACATGCCGAAGGAGTCGCTCGAGGTGCTGTTCGCGTCGGATGGGACGCAGTCGGCGGAGGAGATCAAGTCGCGTCGCCATGGGTTGTTCGTGGCGTTCGAGGGGCAGATCTATCCGGCGTGGGACCCGGCCGAGCATGTGATCCCGGCGTTGGCGGAGTTGCCGGAGATCGGGCCGGAGCGTCGCAGGACGGTGGTCGGCATCGATCCGGGTGCGGCGCATCCGGCGGTGGTGTTCCTGTTCGCGGACGATCAGGGCCGGATCACGGTGTTCGACGAGATCCGGTTCGAGAAGGGCGCCCCGATCAAGCAGGTCTGCGACGAGATCAAGAAGCGGCTGTTGGACTGGGAGACGTCGGCGGACTGGTACGTCATCGATCCGTCAGCGCGAAACCGGGAGCAGGCGACCGCGGTCCCGGTGGCGGCGGAGTACGCCAAGCACGGCATTCCGTGTCGGCCCGGCGTGAACACCCGCGCCGTCGGGATCGGCCGCATCCGGGTGCTGCTGGAGAACCCGGGGTACTTTCGGGTGACCGAAAACTGCCTGACGTTGCGGCAGGAGTTCCCGAAGTACCGGTGGAAGGGCTCCAAGCGCTCCGAGGACGCTGCGCGTGAGCAGCCGGTGAAAAGGGACGACCACTACCTCGACGCGACGCGGTACGCGGCGTTGTCGTTGCCGAAGCCGGCGGTCGCGAAGGTCGAGGAGAAGCGGCCGGTGCTGGGGTGGCCGTCGAACCTCGATCGAGAGATGGGCGGGTCGACGGGCGCGATGGGGAACGTGTTCGCCTGACCCCCGCGTTTTTGGGGCTGGTCGTGACGGTGCGGGCATGGCTGTTCGAGTCGTGTCGCCCCAGCCCCGGGATCGCTGCAACGCGTGTGCGCTGCGGTTCCACGACGACGACCTGCAAGGGCCGGTCGTGGACTTTGGCGACTTCTGGGAGGGCGAGGGCCCGGTTGAGCTGGTGAACGGCGGCCGGTTCCATGCGCATCACCGGGTGCTGGTGTGCGGCGGGTGCCTGCGGAAGGCGCTGCGGCATGTGCCGGAGTTCGGTGAGCAGGAGCAGCGTCATCGGCAGGCGGTGGAGGTGTTGGAGACGCGTGCGCGGGCGGCTGAGGCGTTGGCGCATCAGTTCGCGGTGGATGTGGCGGGGCAGCTTGATGTGGCGCGTCAGGCGGGGCTGTTTACGGCGGGGTCGACGGATGAGCGGGACGCGGTCCCGCCGTCCGAGCCGGCTGGTGTGACTGCGGCTGGTGCGATCGAGCTGTTGCAGGAGGCGGATGAGACCGTTGGAGGTCTGGCCGATGAGCCGCCGGGCGGCTCGGGCGACGGCGCGGAGCCGAAGCCGACGCGGGAGTTCTTCGAGGGCCTGACGGTCCGGGAGATCCGGAAGTTCTTCAAGGATCGGGATGAGCCGATTCCGGCGGATGTGACGGCGAAGAGCGATCTGGTCGACCTGGCGGTCGAGCGGTTCATCAACGGCAAGTCCAAGGAGGACCGATGACTGTCGTCCGCCACGCCGACCTTCGGAAGGGCGCGCGGTTCACGCACCGGGACACGGGTCGTACGGCAACGGTCGTTTCCCGGCGGTCGTATCGGCCCGATCCCCGGACCTTCGGCGGAGGCCTCACGCTCGTGGCTTACCAGTGGGACGGCGCCCCGGACACGACCGGCTTCATGCACGCCTCCGACTTCCTCAATGACTTCGAGCGGGCCGTTTCCGCAGAGGGGGCGGTCGTGTCGTGACCACGCTGCTCGCCATCACCGCCGTCACCCTCACCCTCGGCGCCCTCCTCCTCTCCGCCTACGTCGTCCAACGACTCGCCGACACCATCGACGCCATCCAGGCCACCAGCGCCACCGAACGCGCGACCCTGATCGACCAGATCAACCGGCCCGACATCCGGCACGCCCCAACCCCCACCAGCACCACCCAGAAGCCCACAGAAGACCCCTCCGGAGCGTTCGAGCTCGCAGGCCAAGACGTCAGCGACCTCTCCCCCTCCGCCTTCATGAAGGCATTCGGCGACAGCAGCGATGCCTAGCCCCATCCCCATCCGCCGCGGCCGCGAAGCCGCACGCGAACTCGAAACGCTCAAGCAGCTCCACAAGGACGGCCTCCAGCACCGCAAGCCGTTCGAAGCGGAGTGGTTCCTGAACATCGCGTTCTTTCAGGGCGAACAGTGGTGGGCATGGGCCGAATCGCGATTCGCGCGACCGAAGCTCGAGCCATGGCGGATGCTGTTCACGGATAACCGCGTCCAGCCCGCCGTGCTGCAGGAGGTCGCGCGCCTCACGCGCGAGCTGCCGACGTGGGACGCCGAGCCGACGAACCCCGACGACGACGCGCTCAAGGACGCGCTCCTCGCGAACCGCGTCCTTCGCGCGAAGTGGGACGACCTCAAGGTCCAGCCGCTGCTGCGTCGCGCGACGTTCTGGTCCCGCATCTGCGGCCTCGGGGCGCTCAAGGTCACGTGGGACCCGCTCGCGTCGGACACCGGCGCAGAGGTCGCGGTCGACCAGAACGGCGACCCGATCGTCAACCCGCAGGACGGGCAGCTCATCCGCCGCGACAGCCAGCTCGGGGAGCAGCTCACGCAGGGCGGCGTCCCGGTCCAGTGGGAGTACGTCGGCAACGGCGACGTCCGGTTCAACGTTCGGTCGCCGCTCGATCTCGTGTTCGACCCGCTCGCCGGAGACGAGGGCATCCGCTCCGCCGGCTGGGTGATCGAGGAGGCCGTCCGGTCCCCCGACGAGGTGCAGCGCCGCTACGGGCTCGACAACCCGCCGAAGGCCGACGCGTCCGCGTCCGCGGGGCTCGTCGAGTCCCGGATGCCCGGTGGCCGTCCGGACAGCTCGCCCAAGGTCGGCGTGAAGGTCTGCGAGCTGTGGGAGCGCCCCACGCTGAAGTACCCGAAGGGCCGCCATGTCGCGTGGACGGACTCGACGATCCTGGCGTACGAGGAGAACGACACGCCGGACCACGATCTGCCGTACGTCCTGATCCCGGGCATCCCGGTGCCGGGCCGGTTCTACCCGACGTCGATGACGACCCAGATCCGGCCGCTGAACATGGAGCTGAACAAGACGCGCTCCCAGATGCGAGAGAACGCAGCCCGGATCGGCAACCCCGGCCTGATCGTTCCGCAGGACACTGACGTGAAGATCAAGGGGATTCCCGGCGAGGTCATCGAGTTCGACTTTGCGTCCGCGAACGGTGCGCTGCCGCAGTTCCTCGAGATGCCGTCGCTTCCGGCCTACATCCGGGAGGAGCCTGCCCTGATCCAGGACGCCATCGACAAGGTGTCCCGCCAGACCGAGGTGTCCCGGGGCGTCGTCCCGGCCGGAGTGACCGCGGCGTCCGCGATCCAGCTTCTTCAGGAGGCCGACCAGACCGTCATCGGTCTCGCTGCCCAGGACTTCGAGCAGGCCGTGTCCGACGCCGGGAACATGGCGTGGAAGCTGATCTGCCGGTACTACAAGACCGACCGGATCGTGAAGATCGCCGGGGACGACGAGGCGTGGTCGATCTCGACGTTCCGCGCCGACCAGCTTTCTCGCGACGTGCCGACGGTGCGCGTGAAGCCGGGGTCGATGATCCCGAAGAGCATCGTCGCGAAGCAGGCCCGGATGGACCAGATCTTGGCGCTGTTCCTTCAGAACGGGGTTCCGCTGGACCCTGTTGCGTTGGGCGAGTACCTCCGCGACTACGAGGTCGGCGGTCTCGAGCGGCTGGTTTCCGGGTTCACCGAGGACGCCCGCCAGATCGCGAAGGAGAACCAGCGGCTCCAGGACACGGCTGCGCCGCTGCCGCCGGTCAACGAGTGGGACAACCACCCGGCGCACCTGAAGGGCCACGAGCAGGTCATGAAGTCGGCGGCGTGGACTGACGAGTTCGACGACGCGCAGCGGCAGCGGTACGCGGCGCATTGGCAGGCGCACAAGCAGGCGATCGAGGTGTTGCAGGCGCAGGTGGTGCAGCAGGCCGCGGCGCAGCAGCTTGCGGGGATGGGCCCGAAGCCGGGGCAGGAGCCGCAGGGCGGCCCGTCGCTGGTGCCGGGTGGTGCGCAGGGCCAGATCGTTCCGTCGCCGGGTGGTTCCGGTGACGCAACGTCTGTCGCTTGAACCGCGGTTGAAGTTCGCGTTGATTTTTGCGGGGGGTGTGCATCTTCGGCTGCACGATGGCTGTTTCCGCCGCCCGCATCCGCGAGATCCGCCGCACGATCACCGACATCGTTCGTCAGCTCGGCTCGGACGAGACGTACCGCGATCTCGTGGACCGGCTGAACGACGTTCAGGACGAGCTGTCCACGTCGCATGACGAGGCCGGCAGCCGCCGCGAGGACCGCGGCCCCGACCTGTCTCGCCGCGTCCGTGAGCAGCGCGACGACGACCAGCCGTCCGACGACCGCGACACCGATCGCGGGCGTTCCACCGACGACCAGCAGAGCGACCGCGGCAACGACCGCCGGCCGCCGCAGTTCCGGTGACCAGCTTCCCCATCCAGATCAACCCGCACCACGACCTGAACGCCAGCCCTGCGGGGCGACGGCCACCGGTCAGTGCACGAAACAAGGGAGCAGCCCATGTCTGACGCCATCGAGCCCGAAGTGACGGGCGAGACTGGCGGCGAGTCGGGCGACGCGACCCCCGCCACCAATGGCACCCCGTGGGACGGCTACCTGGCGAACGTGTCAGAGCCCGTCCGACCGGTCGCTCTCGAGGCGCTGAAGTACGCCGAGGGACTGACCACCCCGAAGTTCCAGGAGCACGCGAAGTTCCGCAAGGAGGCCGAGCAGTTCAAGGAGCAGTGGAGCCCGTACGCCGAGCTTGGGATCACCGATTGGGACCCCGATGGGCTGCGGCAGGGCTTGCAGATCCTTGAGCAGATCGAGTCCAAGGAAGCGGGGCCCGCAATCGTGCGGCGGCTTGCTGAGCACCATGGTCTGCAGATCGCGGACCCTGACGAGTTCGACGAGTTCGACGACGGCGATGACGCGGGTACGGCGCCTGATGTTGAGCAGCTGTTGGCGGAGAAGCTCTCTGAGCGTCTCGGGCCGATCGAGCAGCGGTTTCAGCAGCAGGACGCGGAGCGGGCGCAGCAGCAGGCCGCGGAGCAGGTCGCCAGCGAGGTGAAGGCGATCGAGCAGGAGATCGAGCGTGATCTCACGCCGGACGAGCAGCAGGCGATCGGTGCGATCGCTGCGGGGTTCGT
Organism: Patulibacter sp.; assembly: GCA_023268575.1. GTDB lineage: Bacteria > Actinomycetota > Thermoleophilia > Solirubrobacterales > Solirubrobacteraceae > Patulibacter. The sequence continues at coordinate 28,951 of JALRCL010000045.1, read as the reverse complement.
TGGGCAGGAGGACCAGCCGATCGCGAAGGCCTGGGAGTTGCTGAAGACGTTCACGTCGAACTCGCAGAAGCAGCTTCTGGAGATGAAGCGCAAGGAGCCGGGTCAGGCGGAGATCGCCGGGTCGAGTCCTGCGCAGGTGGGGGTGTCCACGGACATGGCGGACGCAAAGAACGAGGTGCTCGCCGCGTTGCGCGCGAGTGCTTGAACCCCTCTCACAGAGTGAGCTGAAACCACCATGGCTGAAGGGCCTTACAACCTCACGACCGCGAGCAACCTGCTCAAGACGGTCTACCGAGACAAGATCACCGACACGGTCATCAAGAGCGACTTCCTGCTGTCGTCGCTGGAGAAGGCAGACCCCGAGGTCTGGACCGGCGGCAAGAAGATCGAGTGGGCGGTCGACGTCGCCCCGCAGACCGGGAACTACGCGATCAACAACATGGACGGCGGGCTGCTGCCCAAGCCGGCTGTGCGGGACACCGTTCCGGCGAACGCGGACGTTGCGGATCACAGCGCGACGACCGGCATCACGGTCGATCAGCTCGACCGGATGAAGAAGGGCGAGACGGCGTACGCGAACGGTCTTCAGAAGGCCGTCGATGACTGCGTCAAGGATCTGCGCCGCAAGGTGTCGCCGCAGCTGTACCGCAACCAGGTGTGGACGGTCGCAGCCGACTCGACGGGCACGACAGTCACGCTCGATCAGGTCCAGTACATCCAGGTCGGCGACTACCTGACGTTCGGCAACCGCACGTCGGGTGCCGGTGCGACGGTCCGGAAGGTCACGGGCAAGAGCATCTCGGCGAACACGATCACGGTCGACTCGGCGGTCACGGTCACGGCCGCGGCGTCGGGTGCGTGGTACAGCGGCGCGGGTCCCACTGACACCGTCAAGATCGAGTCGCTCGATCTCGCGGCTGCGGGCGTCGAGGTCTCGACCGGGGCGATCACGGCACGGACGCTGCACGGCATCAACTCGGGCACGAACTCGACGTGGGCCGGGAACGAGAAGAACCTGTCGGGCAACGCTGCCGATGAGGACGACTTCTACGACGTGATGGACAGCATGTGGGGACGCGAGGCGGAGGCGCCGACGGAGGGCGTCACGACCCGCGGCATCCAGCGTCGGCTGATGTCGACGTACCAGTCGCAGAAGCGGTACGTCGACACGGTCGAGGTGCGCGCCGGGTTCAAGGGGATCTTCCTCGCGGCGCCGACCGGCGAGCTGGGTCTCGTGGCGCAGCCGGACGTGCCGAAGGGCCGGGCGTACATGTGGAACCGCAAGGCGGTGGAGCTGTTCAAGGGTCCGTCCGAGTGGCTGGACGGTCCGGATGGCGACACGATCTGGCGGTGGACGGTTGACCAGTCGACCGGCCAGTACCGGGCGCAGCACGAGGCGACGTACCGCCTCAAGCTGAACCTGCTGTTCGACAAGCCGGCCGGCATCGGTCGTCTGTACAACTGCGCGGACGACAAGCCGAACATCGGCGGCTGACACCCAGCCCCCTGTTTGGGTGCTTGGGGCGCCCCGGCCTGGTGGTCGGGGCGCCCGCGTTTCTGGGGTCGATCGGCACCGTGCTGGACGTGGACATTCCGCCCGCCCGCATGACGCACGTCGCCACCGACGAACGCGGCCAGACCGTCGTGATCGAGGCCGAGGCCGGCAACGTCGCGCACCAGCTCAAGGAGATCGACCGGTCCCTCGTGCTGCGGTGGCACGAGCTTCCCGCCCCCGGCCATTACTCCGTCCTGCAGGTCCTTGACGACGGGTCCGAGCATCTCGTGACGTGCGGCGACCCGATCCCCGGTGGTGCTCCGCACCCGGGTCTCGTTGAGCGGGTCCGGCGCGCGCGTCCTGGGAGCGGCTGGGACGCCGTTGAGGAGGCGTGGAGCGCGAACGAGCAGCTTCGCCGCGACGCGCAGCGGCAGCTTGAGGAGGAGGGCGCTGAGCGTGCCGAGCCGATCTACCACGCCTGGATGAAGGCCCAAGGCGCGAACCAGAACCGGATCTTCGTTCCGCGGGGTGTGCGGCGGTGAGCACGTTCAAGCAGCTCGTGGACGAGGTGCTGTACGACGCGTTCGACGACGCGAAGTGGCGGACCTACGCTGGCCGGTACGTCAACGACGCGCAGCGCAAGCTGGCGCGGCGTGCGACGTGGGGCCGCACGTTGCGGTGCGGCACCGTCGACGCCGAAGGTGCGGTGACGCTGGGGACGGCGACGACGTGGGCGCGGATCGCCGGGGTGTGGCGGCTCGAGGGCACCGATGTGCCTGCCGACGATCTGTGGCGAACGGTTGAGGAGCGCGTCAAGGAGCGTCTCGTTGTTGCAGACGACATCGGCCGGCCGGGCGGCCCTTCCGGGCCGGGCAGCGGGTACCAGGTGGTGCAGCAGCCGAACGGCTCGGTCACGCTGATCGTTCGTGCGCCCGTCGGTGAGGTCGTCGCGGTCCGCGGCTACCGCGCCCCCACGATGCTGGTCAACGACAGCGACGTGTGCGAGCTGGGCGACGACGCGTCGGAGGCGCTGATCTCGTTCGCAAGGTCGCGGCTGTACAAGCGCGAGGACGACCCGGACATGCAGGCGTCGTGCTTGCAGGACTACGAGCGTGAGGCGAAGCAGTTCGTGGTGGCGATGCGGCCGCAGTCCGGGGCTCGCGTGATCGAGGGCATGTGGGCCTGTTCGTCGCTTGAGGGGGAGTGATGGCGCGCGGTGCGCCTGTCGTCTTTCGCGGGTTCTCGGGGGGCCTGAACACGCAGGCCGCGCCGTACGAGCTCGGGCCGTCCGAAACGCCGGATTGCATGAACGTGCGCGGCTCGTTGCGGGGGTCGGTGCGGAAGCGCAACGGGTTCGTGGATCTGTCGGATGGCACGAACTTCGCGTCGCAGCCGCGGAAGCTGGCGATCTATCGCGCTGGTGCGACGACGAAGGTCGTGGCGTTGGGCACGAGTCTTCAGGTGTTGGAGCCGGGTGGTGCGCCGGGTGCGGTGACGGCGGCGACGACGACGGCTCCGTGGCGGTGGGCATGGGCGAGCGCGATGCAGCAGGACGGCCAGGGCCCGTTGTTTCTGATGTCCGACGTTGAGCAGCGCTACTACGACGGGGCGACGTTCGGAACGTGGACGGCTACTTCCGGCGCGGTTCCAGTGGGGCGCGTCATGTGCGCCCACATGAACCGGATCTACATCGGAGACATCTCCTCGCTCCCGGATAAACGCTGCTACGTCGCGTGGTCCGAGATCGGAGAGCCGAGAAGCTGGCCGGTCGCCCAGATCAACGGCTTCGACCCGTTCCAGGGCGACCGGATCACCGCGCTCTGCTCGCTCGGGTCGTACCTGCTGGTGTTCAAGCGCGACGGCATCTGGCGGGTCTACGACAACGACACCGGCGCGAACGTCAAGATCGCGTCGCAGTCCGGCACCGTGTTTCGCGACTCCGTTGTCGCGACGGACCGCGGGTGCGTGTTCCTGGACCCGGACCGTGGGGTGATGGTCACCGACGGGCAGGGACAGCCGAAGGTGCTGTCGGACAAGGTGCTTCCGGATCTGCGGGGGCTGCCGTTGGACGAGGAGTCCGCGGCGAACGTGGCGGCGGCGTACTGGGAGGGGTCGTACTGGCTGTCGGTGCCGGACGGTGCGGGGAACCCATCGGTGCTGTTCGAGCTGGATCTCGAGTCGGGTGCGTGGTGGCGCCACGATTGCGCGGCGTACGACTTGCAGGTCGCGCCGTTCGGGCAGAGCGTTGATCCGCTGCTGGTGCGCGATGCGCTGATTGGCGCGCCGTCGGCGATGACGTTGCAGGCGTTGGGGACGACGCTGTCGGGAGACGCGTATCGGGTGGTGCAGTTGATGCGCCCGAACGCGTGGCAGGACCAGTTGCGGGGCCAGGACCCGGCGCCGGTGCGGTTTCGGTGGCGGTCTCCGCCGACGGTGCTGGACGGCAATCCGTCGATGCGGAAGCGGCTGCGGGAGTTGCGGTTCGACGCGTTGGGGTCGTCGCAGGTGTTCCTGATGCGTGACTTTCCTACGGTCGCGCAGGAACTGGGCGCGCTGGCTGATGCGGGTGGCGCGGAGAGCGGCCAGTGGGGCTATGAGCGTGGCGGCGCGACGTGGGGCCAGACGCGTACCGGGGTGTGGGGCGGGTCGTCGACGATCGTGCAGTCGCAGTTCTTGTCGCTCGGGTTGGCGCGGGAGGTGCAGGTCGAGTTGCGGGGCACGTCGACCAGTGATTTTCAGCTGCATTCGTACGTTCTGTACGTCGGCCCTCGGGCCCGGAAGGACTAGACGCTGATGGTGCTGATCAACCCGCAGATCCCGACCGTTGGGCAGCCCGTCGGCGGTGAGGAGGTCGACGCGACGGCGGCGCTACAGCAGCTCGTGAATCTCGTGAACGGGATGCTGGAGGCTGACAATCTGTCGCTCGCGACGCGGAGCCGTTTGAACCCGCCGGTCGTGACGTCGTTGCCGCCGTCGCCGGTCGACGGTGATCGGGTGCTGTTCAACTTTCAGCCGTCGGTGAATCGCCTGATCGAGTTGCGGTACGTCGCGGCGATGACGGGGCCGTACAAGTGGGTTCCGATCGGTGGCGGCGGCGGGAGCATCGGGTATCAGGCGACGGGGTCGGCGGCGATTCCGACGGGGACGTCGGTGACGTTGACGACGGTCGGTGGCAGCGTCGCGCTCCCGTTGGCGGGTGACTATCGGGCGCAGGGGACGGCGCGTGTCTCGGCGGGTGATTCGCCGACGTTTGTCGGGCCGGCGAACGTGACGGGCCCGGTGATTCTGTCGGCGCCGTCGGTGGCGTATACGGGGCAGGACGACACCGTTCCGGTTGATACGGCGTTCACGGTCGCGGCGCCGACGACGGTCGCGTTGGGGTTTCAGCGGGCGGTTGGCGGGTCGACGCCGGGTTCGGTGGCTGATCCTCGGTTGTTCGTGACGCCGTTGAGGGTTGGCTGATGGCGCGGTTGCCGGTCAGTCGTGTTGAGACCCCGGGGTGCCGGGAGAACTGGGACGAAGTTCAGAACAAGAGCCTCTTGCCGGGCCTCGGAGACCCGAAGCTGATCTCGAGCGGCGCGATCCCAGATGGGTGGGTTGTCGCGGACGGGTCTGCACTTTCCCGTTCCCGGTACCGAGACCTCTTCCTGGAGATCGGGATCACGTACGGGCCCGGTGACGGGTCGACGACGTTCAACGTGCCGGACATGGCGGGCACAGAGCCCGTCGCGGCGCAAACCTGGGTTGTGAGGGCGAAGTAGCGATGGCGAAGAAGACTCTGACGTTCGGGCAGTCGAAGCCTGCGGCGTCGCTAGGCGGGAACTTCGGCCAGTCGAAGCCGGTTGCTTCGCTCGGTACGAAGCCCAAGGCGACCAACGCGTTCGGCGCCGCGATGCCCCAAGCCGGCTCGCCACTCATGGGCGCAGTCAGCATGCTGCGCGATGCGCCCGCAGCGCCTGCGGCACCCGCCGCCAACGCGGGTTTCGATCCGCTTCAGGACACGACGTACCTCGACACCGAGGCGCGGCTGCGGAAGGCCAGGGCGGACACGCTGTCGGGTGTCGAGACGGCGGGGAAGCGCGACGCGCTTGATCTCAAGGCCGCGAAGGACATGCTCGACGAGACGAAGGGGAAGACCCGGACGTCCACGACCAGGTCGGCGAACAAGCAGGGGCTCTTCTACAGCGGAATTCTCGGTGAACGTCTCGGCGACATCGACATCGACTTCGGGCGGCGCGCCGCGGGGCTCGACACCCAGTTCAATGACGCGGAGGAAGCTCGAGCCAAGCAGACCTCCGAGGCGAACTCGGCGTTCGATTCAGGTATCGCTGATGCGTACAAGGAGGCTCTCGCTCGGTACATCGAGGGCGCTGGCAACAAGCCGGTGGACCTGCCGCCGGAGACGCGGTTTGCGTTGAACCAGGCGGACGCGAAGCCTGTAGCGGCCCCGTCGATGGCGTTCAATGATGCGATGCGCCGGCAGTTGCAGGCGTGGAAGGGCGTGAAGGTCTGATGGCCGGGGCGTTCTCGACGAACCCGACTGCGGTCGGCATCCGGCGTGTCCCGGCGCCGAAGCGTCCGCCGGTGTCCATCAACGAGCGGCCGACCGGCGCGAACCGCGTGTCGAACCCGTCTCCGAAGCCGAAGCGGCCGAAGGCCCCGAAGGTGAGGACGCCGAAGGTCGCGCCCGCGAAGACGGCCGAGGAGATGCGTAACGACGCGCTCGTGCGGCTGATGGCCAATCCGCTTGCGCCGATGAACGGCCGCGATGCGGTGGATGCCGCGAACGCGTTGCAGCAGTCGCAGATCCGGCCGGTGATGCGCGACTTCGACCGCCAGTACGCGGAGGCGGAGCAGCGCGGCAAGAACCAGGTCGACGCGGCCCGCACGGGGTACGAGTCGTTGATCGCGAAGCTCGGTGAGCAGATTCAGGGTGGCGCGGCGTCGCAGGCGCAGGCGCGTGAACGGATCGGACAGGCGAACGCGGCGTACCAGCAGGCGTTGCAGAACTACGCGGGCCAGGTCAACGCAGACGCAGCGCATGATGCGTCCGTTCGCGGCGCGGGTCTCGACGGCGGCAGCGGGGCGCGTTTCGCGAACGAGCTCGCAACGCAGCAGGCCCGTGGAGCGGCTAGGTCGCAGATCTCGCTGGATCAGCAGGCCACGAATGCTGCGTCCGCGGATGCGCTGATGCGACAGATCCATGCGCTGGCTGGGGTGCGTGGCGCGGAGGCGCAGAAGGATCTTCAGGCGCAGACGAACAACCAGCTTCGCGACATCAACCAGGGCCGCTCGAGCGCGTTGGATAAGGCGCAGGGCGGGTTGGTGGACACGTTGCTGAACATGCGGTCGCAGGGTGCGCAGACGGCGCTGGCGACGCAGACGTTGCTGTCGGATGCGCAGCAGAAGGAGATGGACCGTCGGGCGCGGGTCGCGATGAACGATGCGGACAACGCGACGTCGTCGTCGAACAACCAGCGGACGAATGCGACGTCGGCTGCGAACAATCAGCGCACGAACGCGCAGTCGAACGCGAACTCGAAGCGGACGGCGGCGACGGCTGCGGCGAATCGTGCGTCGCGGGAGCAGATCGCTCGTCTTCGTGATCAGACGCGCAATGGGAAGGCGTCGAAGTCGGACCGTCAGAAGCTGTGGGATGCGACGAAGACGGAGCGGGGCCGGCTGAACTCGATCGTGCTGTCCGGGAAGGCCGGCGAGGCGACCGATCCGCTGCTGCGGAAGATGGTCGGCGAGCTGCGGAAGGGCGGGTTGAGCGTGGAGACGGTCCGGCAGTACCGGGCGCGGTTTGGTGGGTCTCCGCCGTCGTCGATGAAGCGGCGGACTCAGGCGGGTAGCGGGTTCCTCGGAAACGCTGCTGGTGGCTTGCTCGACTTCTTGAAGTAGATGGCGCGTAAGGGTGGGTTCCTGGCGGAGGTGGCGGCCAGTGTGGCCAGCGGAGCGAAGCCGAAGGCCGCACCGCGGCGACGTCGCGGCAAGAAGCCCGCCAGGTCGTCTGGGAAGGCGTTCGCTGGTGCGTCGACCGGGTCGGCACCGTCGCGAGCGGCGTCGGGTGTAGGGCGGCGCACCGAGACGCCGACTCGTCTCTCGTCGCAGCCGCCGCGGTCGATTCAGAAGCCCTCCTCCAGCCAGCGCAAGCGGTCTGCGTCGGGGGCGCGTGGCGGGTCGCTCAATGCGGAGCGACTGAACGCCGGTGCGGCGGGGGCGATCGAGTCCTACGTTCAGGGCGGCGATGTTGAGCGGGGGGCTGCTCGTGCGCGGCGCAATGCGGCGCTGCGGTTCTACACGGAGCAGTCCCAAGCCGACCGGCAGCGCATGGTCCGCGCGGCCCGTGCCCGTGTTCGCTCGGGGGACGACACCGACGAAGACGCGTTGCTTCTGGCGGCGCACGCGCGGCGGAAGAGCCAGACGAACACGCCGGAGAAGCGACGGAAGGCGAAGGCCGCGAACGTCGCGCACGATGCGGATGTCGCGGTCCGGAAGTTCGAGCAGGACTTCCGGGACCGCGTGTCGCCGATGTTTCGGGAGGCCGACGACGAGGGCGGGTCGGCACTGAAGACGTTGGGCAAGATCGCTGGGGCGTTGCCGTTGGCGGCGAACCCGGCTGGTCTTGCTGGTCTTGCCGCGAACGCTGCCGGTGTGACGATCGCGGGCAAGGGTGCGTCGGAGGTTCTGGACCGTGGCGTTGGCCCGCTGCTCGACAAGGCCGCCGAGAACCAGCGCGGCGCCGGGCTGCCGAAGGGGCTGAAGACGGCCGGTGTCGGCGGGTCCGTGAACCCGGTGAACGTGCCGAGCATCCTGCGGACGCCGGCTGCTGCCGTGTCGGTGCTGGCCGACGACCCCGTGAAGGAGGGGCCCCGGTTGGCGAAGGATCTCGCCGTGATGGCGAAGAACGCCCCGCAGGGCGTCATCCAGTCGATCATGGACCCCGCCGGAGCGCTCGAGGCGACCGTCGGCGACTACAAGCGCCGGTACGCCGACGACTCGTACGCCGACAAGAAGAAGCGGCTCCAGAAGGAAGGCATCGCCCCCGAGGCTCTCGACGCGTTCGGGTTGGTGTCGTCCGGTGGCACCGTCGCGACGCAGGCGGTCGGGAAGATCGCGAAGAAGGTCGCGCCGGGCGGCAAGGTCGACCGGTTCATCAACGCGCCGCGCCCGAATCTGCGGGTGTCGGAGAAGGTCGTTGTGCCGCAGCGGAAGGGCAAGAACCTCGTCACGATCGCTGCACAGAGCAACCTCGACAAGCGGCGAGCTCGCAGGGTGCAGAAGCAGACGCGCGAGTCGATGGATCGCCAGTTCGGTGAGGTCGTGGAGCGGAAGGGCATGACGCGCAGGGAGCGCGATGCGGTGAAGCAGCGCTTGCACGACAAGTCGTACGGCCCGGGTGTTCGTGGCGTGATGCCCGGCGATGGCGAGGTCGTGCACCTGTCGGCTGGCCGGCGGGGTGTGCTTGATCGTCAGGCGGCGGCGCAGCGGCGTGACGTGGCGTGGACGAGCAGCAGCGCGTACCGGCGGTTGAACCGGGCGAAGGCGCAGTACGTGAAGACCGGTGAGCGGGAGTGGCAGGCGCTGTCGCTGCGTGAGCAGAACGCGGCGGCGGCGGTCCTTGAGGGACTCGTGAACGTCAAGAGCCCGAAGGCGTCGCTGGCGGCCGTCGAGCGTGAGCTGAAGCGCGTGGAGGGCGAGCAGGCGCGGGTGAAGGCGGAGAACCCGGAGTTGTGGCGCAAGGTCGTCGCTCCGGCGATCAGCGCGGGCGCGTCGGATCTGAAGGTGCTTCGGTCGCTGAGGGACGATCTGAAGGTGCGGCCGGAGAAGGTGCTGACTCCGAAGCTCGCGTCGTTCTTGAACAACGCGCGGGTCCGTCAGCGCGAGCTGGCGGGGACAGTGACCGATTCGGTGTCGCAGGCGACGCAGCTCGGCCGACGGTACGCGCCGGCCGGTGAGCGGCTGGGGTCGCGCGGCGCGTATGAGGTTGAGCGGCAGGCGCTCGAGCTGCTCGGCCAGCACGGTGACGTGCCGAACGCCTTGAAGGCTGTTGACGAGATGATCGTGGCTGCGCGGGAGGGTGAGGCGAAGAGGGGCCAGATCGGCGGCCTGAGTCGGCTGCGGGGTGCGGTGCAGCGCGTCGGTGCGGAGGTCGCCGAGGGTGGTCTCGATGCGGCGCGGATGCGGGTCGCTGAGCGGTTCGCTGCGCGGACGCAGCGACGAGCGGAGCAGGTCGGTCTGGATCTGTCGGACCCGGTGTACTTCCTGCACCGTGACGTCACGACCGGCGGGACGGGGGCGTACACGACGGGCGGCGCTGAGCGTGGCGCGGTGCCGGGTCCGAAGAAGTCGAACATGACGTTCCTGCGGCTCGGGGTGCGGGATCTGTCGGATGCTGCGTACAGCCAGGGGTTGATGCAGAGCATCAAGCGGTCTGAGCAGTGGCGGATGGTCGACGAGCTGTTCACCGATCACGTGCCGGAGTGGTCGAAGAACAACGGTGAGGGCGTCACGTGGGCCGAGTTCCGGCACATGGTCGGCCGTCAGCAGGAGAAGGGCCTGTTGCTGGACGGCCAGGACTGGGTGGCGTGGACGCCGAAGCGCATCGACGGCCGCCACAAGAGCGTGGATGGGGCGCCGGAGGTTGATCAGGGCGGCGACACGGGGATGTTGGCGGATGGGTCGCCGGACGCTGGTGGCGTGCACGACCTTCCTGACCCGAACGCGGCGGTTCCGCAGTGGGCGGAGACGGGCCAGAAGTTCTTTGTGGTGCCGCGTGCGGTGATGGAGGAGATGCGCCGGGACATGGGTCCGGCGACGAAGATCGCGCGCGAGTGGGGAAAGCTGACGAGCTGGCAGTCGCAGGCGATCCTTGGATCGAACCCGGCGTACGGTGTGCGGCAGGCGTTGCAGCAGATGCCGGTGGCTGTGGTGCAGGTCGGCGGGCAGTGGGTGACACCGGAGTTCTGGCGTGCGTGGAACCAGATCCGAAAGGGCCGGAAGAGCCGCCCGCGCACGTTCAACGAGATCGCCGACACCCTCGGGTTTCAGTCGCGATCCGAGGACGCCGTTCGTACCCCGTCGTCGGGCGATTTCGCGGCGAACGTCCGCCGGCAGCAGACCGCGTTCGTGAAGGCGTGGCCGGCGCTGATGGGCGGCTCGAGCCTTCGCGACTATCTCGTGTCGCCGCGGCACTCCATCGACCGAAAGGGTGACCTGTCCGTCGCTGCGCGCACCGCCATCAAGACGCCGTTCTTGCCGTTCAAGGTCAACCGCGATCTGAACCTGATGATCGATGCGTGGCAGGACCGCCTGTCCCGCACGATGGTTCTCGCCGCCACGGACGCTCGTGCGGCCCGTCGCGCGAAGCGGGAGGCCAGGGCCGCCGGGACGGTCGCGAAGAAGACGGGGCCCGTCGCCGCGGCGTTCGAGTTGCCCGACGCCGAGTTCACGGAGTTGCAGCGGTCGCCAGAGTGGCGGCAGACGATGCGCGAGTACCACACGGTCGGCACGAAGTTCCTGGGCGACTTCGCGAACTACACGCAGGCCGAGCTGCGCGCGATCCGGCCGTTCATCCCGTTCTACGGGTTCGTGCGGTTCTCGACGAAGCTGCTGCTGCACACCCTCCCCCTTGAGCATCCCGTGATGCTGGCGGCGTTCCTGCAGTTGTCGGGCATGCAGGCGAGGGAGCGCGACCGGATGCTGAAGGAGTACGCCAAGCGGGAGGGCCTGGATCTCGAGTCGCCGGAGATGCTGGCGGCGAAGGTGATCACCGACAACAAGCTCGGGATGTTCGACGTGTCGTTCTTGAACCCGATCTCGGGGCCGGCGCTCGACGCGATCGAGCAGGCCGCGGGCGGCGGGAACGCGTTGAAGGCGTCGTCCGGTTTGATGTCGCCGCTGACGAAGGCGCTGATCGAGGGGATGAGCAACTCGAGCATCTTCACGGGCGGGAAGCTTTCGAACGCGAAGGGCGCGATCGATGATCGGTCGAACCCGATGAACCTGGTGGATACGGGCCGCTACACGCTGAGCAAGTTGGGGCAGACGACGTGGCCGTGGCGGACGCTCGACACGCTGCTGAACAAGGACAAGGGCAAGCCGACGGATACGTCGTTGCCGTGGGACTTCCAGCCGTACCCGTACAAGCGGAAGGACACGATCGAGGCGAACGAGAAGCGCAAGAGGGCGGCGCGGGAGCATTCGGTGTTGGACACGATCCTGGGGCAGACGGTGCCGCTGGTGCCGAATCCGAAGCTGCGTGACTCGGTGTTGTCGTCGGCGGCGTATGAGGGTCAGCGGAAGGCTGGGAAGCCGAAGAAGAAGGGGTCGTCGCTTGGTGGGATGGGCGGCGGTCTTGGTGGCGGCCTTGGCGGGCTGGGGATCGGTCCCTGATGGCGGCGCTCACTCGCAACCAGCAGATCTTTCGCGACCAGTTCGCTCGCGAGACCGGCCTTGACCGGCGGTTCGTCGGTGCGTGGATGCTGGCCGAGCAGAACGGCTCTGCGGCGAAGAACTACGACCGCCGCGGCTACAACAACTGGCTCAACATCGGCAACACCGACACGCTCGTTGCGTCCGGCGGGAGCTTCAAGTCGAATGTGTGGGGCGACCCGCGGTCGGCAGCGAAGGCCAGTGCGGACTGGATGCGTGGCAGGGGCCCCGTGTCGAAGTCCTATGGGCGTCCGGCGGCTGGCATCACGCGCATCCTGTCGACTGCCGGGAAGGGCGCCGAAGCGCAGATTCAGGCGCTCGTGAAGTCGGGGTGGGCGAGTTCTGGGTACAACGGCGGCTCCGTGCTGCGGTCGCTGATGGGCCAGACGCAGGGCGGCGGCCGTGACACGTCGACGGGGTCCGCCTCTCCGGGTGGGCGGACGGTGACGGTGCCGGGTGCGGTCCGGACGGTGCAGACCACGACCCCGACGTTCGACCAGGCCGGATACGAGAAGGCCGCGAAGGGGATGCAGCTCCGGCAGATCCTCGAGGGGTGGTCTGGTGGCGGTCCGCAGATGCGGTTCTTGGCGTCGGTGTTGCCGGACTCGGTCGATCCGGCGCAGTTTCAGGGGACGAAGACGACGTCGCGGACGGTGCGTGATCCGGCGACGACGGTTCGGCGGCCGGCGGCCGGTCAGCAGGCGGGTGGGTCCTCGGCGACGGGCGGAGTGCTGCCTGGGCTGAAGGGCCGTGGGGGGACGTTGAAGGAGTTGTTCTACGACCCGCAGGGCGGCTGGAAGAACCAGCAGTCGATCGGTGCGATCGGCAACCACAGCAATCATGTGCACGTGGCTGGGTCGGGGCCGAAGGCGACTCGTGCTCTGGGGAAGCTGGCGGAGCAGATGGGGTTGACGGTCCGCGAGAACGAGTATTGGGATCACGTTGATCCGGTGCATACGACGAACTCGAATCACTATCGGTTCGGTGGCCGGGGTGCGATCGATGTGTCGGGGGATGCGTCGAAGATGGCGGCGTATGCGCGGCGGGTCCGGCGGATCTACGGGCTGAAGTAGCGCCCGCAACGACACGGTGCGAACATGCGTTCGCCCGTGCTCGCCGTCGACGTCGAGAAGATCCTCCACCGCTACTTCCCCGACGCCGAGCCTGGCGCCTTTCACGTCGTCGCGAACGTCATCGTCGGACACATCACGAAGGAGCACCACGCCGACGTCGACGCAGCCCAACAGCGCGAGCTCGCGCGTGCCCTCGCCGCCGAACGCGGCCTGCACGAACGGTCGATCGTCGACGACCGCGCCCTCCGGCTCCTCGGCCGCGCGATCGCCTGGTACGCCGACGAGCGGCACTGGCGCGGCCCCGTGCCCGTGCACGAGGACCCCGGGCACGCCGACGTCGTCACCCCGGACCTCGGTCGCGTGGCCCGGGAGGCGCAGCGCGCCGCGAGCGACGCGTTCCCGCGGTGATCTGTCGCCGACGGCCAGTACGGTCGCGGCGTGAGCACCGACCTTGACGCCTGGCTCGAACCGCTACCCGCGGAGCGTCGCGCCGCCGTCGCATCGTGGCTGACGGAGACGCGGACATGCGCGATCTGCGGCAAACCTCTCGAGCGGGCTGACGCGCACGCGCACGCGTCCGAGGGGATCGCGCATCTGTCGTGCGCGGAGCCCCTGATCGCGTCGCGCTGAGGCTCTGGGTTCGGAAAGCCCCGTGGGCCCGAGCACCAGATCGAATGGCGTGGCTCAGTCGGTCGGTCCTCCGGGGAGATTCTCGTCGATGGCCGAGCCCGGCGTGCCTGGCTCCCAGGCGAATTGCTCGATGCGGGCGCGCATCCAGTCGATGTAGCGGCCGACTCGGGTGAAGACGGCGGGCCCTCCCAGGCGGCAGGCCACCGACCCCCCGCTCGTGAGACCTACCAAGGTGCCCTCAGGCAGGGAGAGCGGGCCTCCCGAGTCGCCGTCGCAGACGCCCTCGTTCTCGCCGAACGCGCAAACGTAGAGACTCGGGCGCGGCATTCCCCGGTACGCCCTCTTGCAGACCGACTGCGGGATCACTTTTAGGCCCGCCGTCTGGAGGCTCGTCGGGTATACCGGACGTCGCCCTAGCCGCCCCCACCCTGCAACGTCGAGCGTCAGGCTTTGGAACGTGCTCCGAGAAACGTCGATTGCAGCGGGAGGCGCCACGGTCTCGTCACGGAGCAGGATGACGGCGATGTCGTTCTCGTAGCCCCGGCGCTTGGAGAAGAACTCATGCGTCGCGTAGTCAACGATCGGCGATCGTTGCCCTGGCTGGCCGGGGTGGATCGGGGTCAGCGTCGTCCGGCCGGTCATCACGGAGACGTTGGCGAGGATTCGTGAGCGTCTCCCCTGCAGGCAGTGCGCAGCCGTGAGGACGACGCGCGGCGCAATGACCGTCCCGCCACAGAGGAAGGACCGTTTAGGGCCTCCACTCTGGGTGACAAGGATGGCAGCCATCGACGGAACGCTGTCGACTCTGGCTGGCCATCCTTGCCAGATTCGAGGCTTTGCGGGGACGTCGGCGGAGGCTGGGGCGGCTCCCAGCGAGGCGCAGATCAGCGCAGCGATGGCGAGCGTCCGGAGCTTCATGCGCGCGATCCTACGCGCGCGCAGGCGCGACATCCACGCGTACATCACACGTCGATTCCCCAAGTTGTCCGCTTCGGATCACCCAACTCTTCCGCCTTCTCCGGTCGCCCGTGTCGACTCCACGGCCCTGATTTCGTGGCCGATCGGGCGGTGGCGCAGGGTGATGTGGTGCGGAAAAGCCACATGACCTAGCGGGGAGTTGGCGAGGATAGCTAGGGCCTCGCGGAACCGAGATCTCCCTTAAACACTGGCGATACTGGTTCATGCACGTGCATGTTCCGTCGGGAATCCGCGCGCCCGCGTCGGGCGCCCTCCGCGCGCCGGGTGTCGATGGGTTCCGCGGAGGTGGCGCGCTTACCCCATCCCGGCCCGTCCCATCCCGGCCCGTCCCGGAGTGCTTCGCACTCTCGGCGCGGGTGCGCCCGGGCGATCGTCGACGCTGGTCTTGTGGTCGCTGGTCGGGTCGGGTTACGCTCAAGCATGAGCCGCGACGAGGGTCCATCAGCGGGTTTGCAGGGGGTTCATGTTCCGTCCGCCGAGAGTGCGACGGTGCCAGACCTCGCCGCTCAACCAGCCGCCGGGCGACGCGAGATCACCGCAGTGGGGACAGCGGCGGCACGGGACCGAGGTGACCGAATGTCCTCGACCCATCAGGCAGCCGGCGGCCTCAACAACCGGACCCCAGACAGCGAGGCCGTGGCCCTCTTGGTGGAGGCGCTGGCCGAGTCGGAACGGCTCGAGTTGTCTGCCGAGTGCGTGGCGATGCTCGTCGCCGTCGGGAGACATCTGACGGCGTTTGAGGCGCGGCGGGTGGCGCGGGCTACTGGCTGCGCTCGTCGTCGCGTCGGAGAGCGCTGATCTGCGCGGACAGCTCGGCGCGTAGTGCGTCGAGGTCCGCGGGCGTCACCACGCCTGCGGACTCCCCGAATCCGTTCTCCATGAACGCCCGGGGGACGCCGCATGCGTCGGCGATCTTGTGCAGCTCGTCGAGTGCGACCTCGGTGGTGTTCGACGTCGCCAGGAGCGCCCTGATCCGGCCGTAGGTGAGCCCGGTCTCCTGCGCCAACTGTTGCTGCGACTTGCCGCTGAAGGACCAGGCGGCTCGGGCTCTCGGGGTGGCGATCTCGGCCTTCACCGGCACGAGGTTACGCGCAGTTTTGCGTCGGGGAACGACAAATTCCCGCACCGCTGCGAATTTGCGCTACAGTCTGCGCAATGACCGGCAAGAGCGCAAAATCTCGCACCCGCCAGAACCGGACGCTGATCGTCGCTCGGCTTCGGCACGGGTGGACGACGAGCGGACTTGCACGCCAGGCAGGAATCAGCACGAACACGGTGCTCAACGCGGAGCGCGGCGCGTACGTCGAGCCGCCCACCCAGAAGGCGCTTTCGGATGCCCTTGGCGTCGACCAGTTCGAGCTGTTCCCGATGGACCGACAGAGGGAGTTCGCATGACCTTCGACATCGCGAGGGAGGTCGCGAGGGCCGGCCATAGCTACCGCTCCCTCGCGGACGAGATCGGCGTTCCGGAGCATTCGCTCCGTCGCATCCGCGACGGACAGGGGGTGCACCCGAAGAACGCCCGGCGCATCGCGGCCTACTTCAAGGAGGAGCGCGAGATCGACCTCGACGTAACGGACTTGATCTCGGCGTTCCGCGACGACGACGAGAAGGCGGCGGCCTGATGGCTGAGGTCGTCGATCAGCTCCCGTACCCGGACGGCCAGGGCCACCGGGAGATGTACCCGTGGGGCTCGTGGCTCGACGGTCGCGCGTGGAAGCTCGAGCACCTGGACGACTTCCGCGTCAAGCCGGAGTCGTTCCGGCGTGCCGCGAAGCAGGCCGGGGCTGTGCGCGGGTTCAAGGTGCGGACTCGGATCGTCGGTTCGGCGGTCTACCTGCAGGCGGTTCGCGAGGACGATGACGAGAGGGCGGCTGCGTGATGCCCGCTCAGCGGCAGAACCAGGGGGCTGAGGATGCATAGGGGCTGCCTGTGCGGTGCCGACCGTGTCGGCGATCCGATCCGCCCCGAGGAGCACGAGGCGAACGCGTGTTACCGCTGCGGCGGGATGCTGTGGGACCCGGCCGACGCAATCGCGCATATCCGCGACCTGGAGAAGCGCGTCGCCGACTTCGAGGCCGGTGGGCAGCGGCTCTACTGCTGCCTCGCGCGGTTCGATCGACGCGACGGATCGCAACTCGCGGACATCGTGCAGGCCGCCCGCGAGGGCTGGGAGCGGTCGCACCCGGACATGGCCGAAGACGACGCGTGGCTGGCGTACGACCGGCTCTCCGACGACGCCCCTATTGGGGCCAAGGAGGGGTCGGAATGACCTCCAAGCCCAACGCCGGCGCCGACCACGCACGCGGCCACACGGCCGTCGAAACCCTCCGCACCACCCCCGAAGGACACCACCTCGCCGACGCCATCGACCGCGTCCTCGCCATCCGCGCACAACGCCAACACGCCGCCGACAACACCCCCATCACGGAGCGCCTCCGATGATCCGCCGACTCCACTGCACCCTCCGCGGCCACCACTGGCGCACCGTCATCATCAACGGCCGCCACTTCGAGCGCTGCGCCCGCTGCCGCCACGCCTACGAACGACTCTGGCCCGCCGGCTCGGTCCGCCTCGACGGAGGAGCCCGGCGATGACCATCACCGTCGAGCAGGCGTTCAACCGCCTCAGCGACTGGGCCGCACAGGGGTTCCACCGTCGGTGGAGCGTCGAGTTCACCGACACCGGCGGTTGCATCGCTCGAGCGTCGGAGCTGTCGATGTCCGGCCACGTGAAGAGCGAGTGGATTGCGTCGGGTGGCACGCCGGAGGAGCTGGTCGTCGAGTTGTGCGAGGAGATGGAACTTGACGTTGACCAGGTCGACCCGGACGAGAACAACCCGGCGTGGCCGGAGGCGGCGCCGAACGGACACGCGCGAAAGGCCACCGCATGACCACCACTATCGACACCAACCGCCTCAACGCTCTCGGCCCGCTCAAGCACGGCGGCCACGGCGCCCCCGACGACGGCATGTGTCTCCTCGAGGCCGCTGCATGGATCGCACGGGAGCCGCACAGCGATCACCCCAACTGCGTCTGCCGGACGCTCGGGGCGTTCGGCAGATCGTTCAACGACGCACTCCGCTCCGACGAAGACCGCGACCGTCTCCTCAAGCCGCTCCTGTCGCGCCTCGTCGGCACCGCCCGCCCCGACGACCCGTCGGTTGCGGAGAAGCGGTCGTTCATGGCTCTCGACTGGCTGATCCGCACCCAGACACCGTCGTGGCTGCATCTTGCCGGTCTGGACGCGGAGGCGAAGTCGCTGGAGGATCTCGATCCGATCGTGTCGCTCGGTGCCGCGGAGGCTGCCGGCAAGCGCGTGCGGGTGGCGCAGGAGAGGGCTGCCGCCGCATGGGACGCCGCATGGGACGCGGCACGGGCCGCGGCAGGGGACGCGGCAGGGGCCGCGGCAGGGGCCGCGGCAGGGGCCGCGGCACGGGCCGCCGCAGGGGCCGCGGCAGGGGCCGCGGCACGGGCCGCGGCACGGGACGCCGCATGGTACGCGGCACGGGACGCGGCAGGGGCCGCGGCACGGGACGCGGCAGGGGACGCGGCACGGGACGCCGCAGGGGACGCCGCAGGGGACGCGGCAGGGGCCGCCGCATGGGACGCGGCACGGGACGCCGCACGGGACGCCGTATGGGCCGCTCTCGCCCCCACCGTCTCCGAGTTGCAGGCGTCGGCGTTGGACCTGATGGACCGGATGATCTTGGTCGCTCCCGGCCCGTTCGAGAAGGGCATCTGATGGCGCTCTCGTACAGGGTGTCCGGGGTGCCCGTCTTTCGCGACGAGGAGACCACATACGACCCCGACGGGTACCTCGTCCCGACGCGGTACAGCCGAAAGACGCCGCCGGCCCGCCCGGCGCTGCGCTCCGTGACGAGTCGGTTGCCGCAGTGGTCGTGCCCGGCGTGCGGTGATCACACGTTCGGCGGGGACTGCTGGCGCTGCGGCATGCAGTCGGCTGCCCCGGCGTCGGCCACGGATCGGCGGGCCGCATGAGCGACGGCATCACCATCCAGATCGTCCGGTCCAGCCCGAACGACGCAACCTCGATCGAGGACGAGATCGAGCAGCTCGAAACCAACGGAGCCAGCTACACGACCGGAGACCTGTTCGCCCTTCTCGCCGCCGCGACCGAGGCCAACTCGAAGACCGCGAGGCTGAAGATGCTGGTCGACGACCAACTCACGCAGAGGCACCGCAGCGGCGCCACGAAGCGCACAGTGCGCCTCGGCGGATGGGAGTTCCGAATGTCGCTCTCGCGGCAGTGGGATCGCGAGCCCGACCGTGTCGCCTTGACCCTCGACCGGATGGTCAAGAAGGGAGTCATCACTCGAGGCGAGGCCGTCGAGTGCGCTCCCGTCGTCCCGTCGGTCAAGCCCGACGGGCGGGCACTGAGTGCCCTGCTCTCTCGTCTGTCCGGGACGAGCGACGCGGACGACCTGATGACGACCTGCCGGGAAGAGGCGCGGTGGTCCGCTACCCCTCTCGCGGTCGTCGCTGAACGAGAGGCGCGGCGATGAACAGTCTTTCCGAGGTCCTGACGGATCTTCGGCGCCCGTTCACCGCAGCGGCCGTCAGGTGGAAGATCCAAACGAATCCGAAGACCCCGACCAGCTCCGCGCTGATCGTCGCGTTCATCGATTCGCGCCTTGTTGCCGAGCGGCTGAACACCGTCGTTGGTGGCGACTGGTCCGACACATACGCGCCGCTCGCCGGCACGAGCGTCGTGTGCCGGCTGACGGTTCTGGGCGCTACTCGCGAGGACGTCGGGTGGACCGCCGATGTGTCGTCCGACAAGGGCGTCAAGACGGTGTACAGCGACGCGTTCAAGCGCGCTGGAGTCAAGTTCGGGATCGGGTCGTCGTTGTACGCGCTCCCGCAGATCTGGCTTCGCGCGGATCAACTGAAGCAGCGCGGAACGTCATGGGCCATCAGCCCTGAAGCGGATCGTCAGCTTCGCGATCGGTACGCGACATGGGTTGCGCGGCCGGAGGTCGAGAAGCGGTTCGGGAAGCCGATCGACCATGGGGACACGAACGAGGTGATGGGATGACGGTTCGGCGTATCGATCGTCCGACGCAGAAGACGCGGATCGCGATGCAGCTCGTGATGAGCGAGGACGGGTTCGTCGTCACGGACTTCGCGGCGCCGCGGGTCGTTGACGGCGGCGCTCCGATTCTGCGGGTCGCTGCACGTATCCACGATCTGCGCCGGGACGGTTGGGAGATCGACGAGGTTCCTGTTGGCCGGTCGCGTGTGGCTCGGTATCGGCTTCCGTTTTGGCCGTTCCACAACGAGTACGCGGCGAAGGCGCTCTTGCGTCGGGCGCTGCGGGAGGCCGCGTGATGTTCGGTCTGCCTCCCGGAGCCACCGACCGGATGACGGACGGCGCTCCCGATCCGCGTCACGCGGGGCTGGTGGAGCTGGATCGCGTGGGCGATGACGTGCGTGCGCTGGCGGAGGCGTATCGGCGGATGGAGTGCCAGTTGCCGGTGCTGTTGGTGGAGATCGAGGACTCGTTGGAGTTGGACGAGGCGCTGTCGATTGGGGAGTCGTTGCGGGATGAGTTGGCGGCGGATCGTCGGCGCGTCGTCCCCGCCCGGCGGCAGCGGGGAGCGAGGGCCGGATCGTGAAGATCCTTGTCAACATCCACCAGACGCTGCTTCCCGCCTTCCGGCAGGGGGTCCAGTGCTCCCTCGTCCGGCTCCTCGAGACGCGCGACGGCTCGTTCGACGTCGTGATCCAGGGCGGCGGCGCGCCCGAGACGATGTGGCGGTGTGCGACCTGCGGCAAGTGGTCGCACGCCAAGCGGCGGCCGCGTGGGCACGAGCGACGCATCCCCGCCGACGGCTGGATCGAGCCCGAGGGGCTGATCCGGACCGACACGGAGATGGAGTTCGACACGGGTGCGGAGGTGCCGGTGTCGTGGTGGGTCAAGTGCGGCCCGTTCGAGCGTTGGGACGCGATCCTGGTCCGCGAGGCTGCCGCCCCCAAGCAGCAGGAGGGGGCCGGCGATGTCGCGTGACCTGACCGAGACCGAGGAGGTCGTGGCCTACCTCGTCTCTGACCTCTATCACCGCGTCGAGCCGACTGGCACCGACAATCACGCCTGGGAGTCGCCGGGCGGCATCCGGGTCCAGTGGTCCGAGGGTGGCGGCGGGGGCATCCTGCGCGCCGACGGATCGATTCTCGCCGCAACCTCGCGGATGGACGTCGGGTTCCTCATGGAGTACCTGCCGTGATGCCCGCTGAGTTTGTCGGCCCTGACGGTGAGATCTACCGCGAGCTGTCCCAGCGCGAGAAGGCGTTCGTCGACGCCATGGCCGGTGCCCAGGCTGAGGTCGAGCGGCTGCGGGCGGTCGCGGCCCTCTGGCTGGACCGCATCGAACGCGACCGCGGCGAGCCGGACAAGGTGCTCGCGCAGGCCCGCTCGCTCCGCGCCGCCCTCGCGATTGGGGCGAAGGAGAAGCGTCTCGACGAGCTGACCCAACTCGCACAAGACCTCGGCGACCCCGACTACCAGCACGGAACGAAGGCGCCCACGGATGGCTAACGCACGCCGACGCGGCAAGACGTTCGAACTCGAAGTCGCCACGATCTGCCGCAACCACGGCTTCGTCAACGCCGGACGCACCAGCGACGGACGCACTCAGAACGGCCGCGGAGACATCGCCGGCATCCCCGGCTACAGCATCGAGTGCAAGCGCACGAACGCCTTCTCGATCCGAACCTCCTGGGCGCAGGCCACCGACCAGTGCCTCCCCGGAGAGCGTCCCATCGTCGTGACGCGATGGGACCGAGGGCCCCTGCTCTCCGTCGTCGCGTTCGAAGACCTCCTTCGGCTCATCGAAAGCGATCAGCGATGACCTGGGCCCGCTTCGACGACCGCTACGACGACCACCCCAAGCTCAAGCGCGCCTGGCACACCGACCGCGCCGCCACCGGCCTCCACGCCATGGCCATCACCCACTGCGCCCGCCACGAAACCGACGGCCTCATCGACGACCTCTGGCTCAACGAACGCCTCCCCAACAAGCAGGAACGCACCCGCGTCCTCCAAGTCCTCATCGACACCGGCCTCTTCGAACGCGAACCCGACGGAACGATCAGGGTCCACGACTACCTGGACTACAACCCCTCCCGGGCCTCCCTCGAGGAGAAGCGCCAGAAGGACCGCAACCGCAAGCGCCGCCCCGACAACAACGGCCCGACAGCCACCCCCGCAACACCAAAGCCTCCACGGCCAGCCCCCGCTTCCGGGACCACAACCCCCGAAACCGATCCCGCGATCGTCGCCGCGCACGCGACGCTTCTCGACGCCGGCCTCGACATCCCCATCAGCCAGGTCGCGCGCCTCGCTGACCAGCACCCCAACGCGAACCTCCTCGAGCGCGTCTCCGCATGCGCCGACTGGGCACGCGGCCAGACGATCAAGAACCCAGTCGCCGCGCTCAAGACGTTCCTGTCCGGACCCGCACCGCAGCACCGCGACACCAGCCAGAACGTCGTCCGGCTACCGGGAGCCACCCGTGACCGCGACTTCTCGCGCTTCGCCGACAACCCCTCCACCGGAGGAGCCGCATGACCCTCAAAGCCGCAGGCGGACCCTCCATCACCGCCGACACCACCTGCCGCATCTGCGGCACCAAGCTCACCGTCGAAGTCAGCGCCGCCACCTACAAGCGCCACAACGGCAACGTCACCTGGCGCGCCTGCGACGACTGCAACGCCAACGAAGCCGCCGAGCGCGAGCGCACCATCGCCGCCGAATACGAGGAGATCCACGCCAACTGGCTCCGCGAACGGTGGCGCCGCCGCATCGGCGCCTCCGGCATCCCGCGCAAGCTCGTCAACCCGACCCTCACCGCGCCACCGCACGACGCGATGAAGGCCGCCGTCGAGTTCGCCAACGGCACGATCAACGGCCTCCTCTTCACCGGCCCGCCCGGCCTCGGAAAGACAACGATCGCTGGCTGGGCGTTCGCGCGACGCCTCCAGCACACCCCCGGCATCTGGCGCTCCGCACCGATCCTCGTCAACGACCTCCAAGCCGAGTTCGGATCGGACGAACGACGCGTCGCCAACGAGCTGCTCTCCGGCCGCCAAATGGTCGCCCTCGACGACCTCGACAAAGCCCGCGGCACCGACTACGCCGCCAGCCAGATCTTCGCCGCCATCAACGAGGCGTACGTCAACGAACAGCCGCTCGTCGTCACATCGAACCTGCCGCTCCAAGACCTCGCCCGCCGATGGCCCCAGCCGATCGGGGAAACGATCGCTGACCGCCTGCAAGAGCACTGCGTCCGCGTCGTGCTCACCGGCGCCACGCGCCGCAAGCCCGCCCAACTCCCCACCCAGAACTGAACCCACATGCCCATCAACCGCGCCACGATCGTCGGGAACCTCACCCGGGACCCCGAGATCCGAAACCTCCCGACCGGCGGAGCTGTCTGCACCCTCCGCGTCGCCGTCAACAGCCGCCGTAAGGACCAGACCGGCACCTGGATCGACGAGCCCAACTACTTCAATGTCACCGTGTTCGGCAACGCGGCCGAGGCCGCGGGCCGGTTCCTGGCCAAGGGTCGTCAGGTCGCCGTTGACGGACGGCTGCGGTGGCGGGAGTGGCAGGACCAGCAGGGCAACAAGCGCGAGGCGGTCGAGATTGTCGCGCAGGAGGTCCAGTTCATTGGTGCCCGCGAAGAGAACGCTGCGCCTCCGGCCCACACGCAGCAGCCAGCACCGGCGGCCAGCGGCAGCGACGGTGTCGCTGAGGAGATCCCGTTCTGATGCGCCCGGGACGTGTTGCCCAGCGGCGGCTGACGCACAACGCTGCGACTCCGCAGGCGCGGCTGGACCGTGCGCGGAACCTGTTGATGAAGGCGGAGAGCGAGCGGGATTCGGCTCGTTGTGCGCTCGAGTTGGCGGCTGTGGCGTTGGAGGCTGGTGAGCCGGAGGTGGCTTTGCGGGTGGTGCTTGGCGGGCTTGGGGTTGAGGCGCGTCGGGTTCCTGCTTCTGGGACCTACCCGAACACCACCGAGCCCGAGGAGGGCACCCCATGACCACCTACCCGCAGCGGGCGTTCCTCCTGGACACCGACGAGGAGGGCAACGCCATCGTCTGGAGCGCGGTCACTCACGACAACCGCTTCATCGGCGTCTTCGCCACCGAGGCCGAAGCCAAGAGCGCGACCTACGACGACGTCCCGCCGTTCGTGACCCCGGAGGTCATCGAGCCGCCCCTGGCCTCTGGGCAGCGGCAGGACCAGAACACGGAGACGGAGCGATGAAGCTCCTCGTCAACGTCTCGCAGGAGTGGCTGGCCGACGCCCAGAGGGGCGTTGGTTGCGTCGGGGTTCGGCTGGCAGAGCTGCGCGACGGGTCCTTCGACCTCGTCGTCAACGGACTGGACGACACGGTCGCCGACGGCATCGTCGACATCGTCGCGGGCTACAGCGGCGAGGACGGGGTCGACCACATGGGGGTCATCGTGAAGATCCGTCGCCTCCTGGACGAGCATGCCGCCGCCACGCTGAGGCAGAAGGGGAACAGCGATGCGTGAGCGTCTGAGCCGCCTGGGCGCCGCCCTTGGCAACTGGAACGACCGGCGTCACTACGCGCAGTTCGACGGCCTCGAGGCCGCGCCGCGCCGGTGGACGCGGATCGATCGCATCGCGTCGTGGCTCTACACGCTGCCCGACCGCCGGAAGCGGCAGAAGGAGGGCGGTCCCGATGCTCACTGAGATGCCGACCCGGTACCGCGCCGTCGGGCGCTACCCGGAAGGCCAGGTCGACGCCAAGATGCCGTGGCGCACCTCGCGCGTCGAGGCCGAGGACGACGCCGAGAAGCTCCGCCGCTCCGGCGCGACCTGGAACCTCCGGATCGTCACCGACCCGCGGCAGAAGGAGGTGCGTTGCGGGGCCGATCTCGGCAGCCCGAACGCCCGGTGCTGCCAGCCGGCGGGCCACGCAGGACCTCACGTTCTCGGCGACCAGGACGACGAGGCCGCGTGGCGCGCGACTGGCGGGCCTGCTGATGCGCCGTCGTGCTCCGGCGTGGCCGATCAGTCGCGGTGCGAAGGGGCCCACCGTGGCTGACCAGATGCGCGTCGACTGGGAGTCGCTCAAGGCGGCCCGGTCGAAGTACCGCAAGGCCGTCGGCGAGGCCGAGTGCCTGGCCGACGAGCGCGAGCGGGCGAACCTGACGCACACGCTCTCGAAGCTCGGGATCTTCCTCGACGAGGCGCTGCATGGGGCGTTCGGTGCTGCCGACACCCGTGTGCCGGACACGGCACCGCGGCAGGAGCGGAACGATGGCTGACGTGAGGGTGCGGCTGGTCGTCGCCCGAGACCCCGACTTCATCCGCCCGATCGTCTGCGGGGCGATCGAGGAAGACACCTGGGAGGTCATCCCGCAGGACGACTGGGACGAGACGGTCCGGCAGATGGTGGAGAGCAACGCCCCCGGGGCGGTCGATCGACGCGAGGCGGTTGTCACCTTCTCGGCGACTGCCCTCGCGGACCTGTTCGAGCACCGGATCGCCCCGCTCTCGATCGCCCCCGCCGATGGGGCGACCGAGAGCGCCGCCCAGCGGCAGCAGCAGAACACGAACGGAGGTGCGTGATGCCTGCCCTGATGATGGGCAACCGCGAGCTGCGCAACGTCCCCGCCGACTTCGACACCCCGATCGGCGAGACCTGGGCGGGCTGGTTCCGGCCGGCCGAGCTGCGCGAGATCCCGTGCGGGGCGTGCGCCGCCTCGGGCTGGAGCCCGACCGCCCGCTGGCTCCAGAGCACCTTCTGGGGCCACAACGTCGGCGACGGCCATGGCTGGCGCGACAGGCTCACGCAGCAGGACGTCGACCACCTCGCAGACCGGGGAGCGTTCCGGGTCCGGTGCGGCTGGTCGCTGCCGACTGCCCGGAACCCCCAGGGTCGCGCGCACTGGCTCTACCTGCGCCCGACGGCGGACGAGGTCAACGAGGCCACGCGCTCCCGCGCTGGCTGGGATCACCCGCTGCGTCTCGACTCCAGCGCGGAGTACCGGCTCACCGTCTTCCGCTGCGGTCTGCTCGGCGCAAGCGTGACGTGCGGCGTCTGCGACGGCGAGGGCTGCTCGTGGCGGGACGCCGAGCACAAGGCTGCGTGGGAGGCGTGGGACCCCCAGCCGCCGACCGGGGACCACATCCAGCTCTGGCAGACGGTCAGCGAGGGAGGACCGGTGTCGCCGGTCTTCCCAGACGACGCGGCCGGGCGACGCGACCTAGCGCGCTGGATGGTCGCCAACGACACGTCGATCCACCGCAACCTGACCGAGGAGGACTGGCTGCGCGTCATGGGCGCCGAGTTCTTCGCCACGGAGGTCGGGAGCGGCGAGCTGGTCATCCCCGGAGCTGGGGCCAAGCCGAACGCCGAGAACTTGGAACTCGGCACCGAAAGCCAAGTCGCCGCACCGCGGCAGGAGGGGAAGACCGATGGTGAGTGAGTCGGTGCTCGTTGCGGCGGTCTCCGAGGCGCGCGTCCTGCGCCACGAGCGAGACGCTGCGCTGCGCCAGGTTGATCGACTGCGCGAAGCGCTGGAGCGCTGCGGCCGGCTCGACAAGACCGAGTACGACTACCCGAGCGCGCGGGACCGGGCGCTCGTCGCGAAGGGCAAGACGCCGCGGCGCGTGGTGCTTAACCCGCGCGGCGAGCTGCCGCCGGGCGGGCAGCGCTGGCAGACGCCGGCCGAGGTCGCGAGCGACGCCCTCCGGCCGTACCGGATGGCTGCCGCTCGTGGGGCGAACCAGAACACCGAGGAGGACCGGTGAGCACCCCGGAGATCCGCATCGACCCGCATGGCCGCCCCTGGACGCTCGCCGGCCGATGCAACCACCTGCTCGACATCCGGTCGTCGACCGGGTCGCGCGCCAGCATCAGCGCCGGGACGTGGGCGAAGTGGCTCCATCCGGTGTCGGAGTGCTTGTTGGAGAACCCGCCGGACCAGACCGGCACACACACCGACTGACCACGATGGCCGACCCGAACCCCTACCGTGAACTGGGCCTACAGCGCGCCGCGGCGGCGTTCGCTCGAATCAGGGAGCGCGAAACTGGCTACCCGTGGGTCCCCATCGTCATGTCTCTCGATGGGGACGATGGGCGCGCCACCGCGAGCGGTGACGCTTCGGATGTCGGGGACAATCTCGCTGCCCGGCCAGTAGACCTGGGCGCGATCAGAGACAGGCGCCCCACGAAACAGGGTGCCGCCGGACGGCCAGACGACGACTGCCTCGAAGAGGCCGCGTAGGACCTCCCCCCGCTTCGCCTGAGACATCTGCGGCCACAGGCTTAGAACTTCGTCCGGGAGACTCGATCGTGGGGCGATCCTCTCAAGTTCGAGCCTCGCCTCAAGAACGGCCTTTCGTCGCGTCTCGATCCCCAATCGGAACGTCTCGACTCCGACGTCGGCGGCGCTTACGGCAAGCGTGAACGCTTCAAGCTCTGCTTCGGCGCGCTTGAGAGCCACCTGGGTCTGTTCGACACGCTCGTCGACTGACGGGCGCGCAGCGGTCTGGCGTAGCGCCTTCACCGCCAGAGACTCGACCCACTCGTCAAGGCGAAACGCGACGATGGACGCCGGTCCTGGGCATCGGCCGGTGTCCGAGCATCGGTAGATGAATCCGCCCTTCACCTTTGCGTTGCCGCCGCGGGTCATTCGGCGGCCGCATGAACCGCACCAGACCATTCCCGCTAGCAGGGCCGGGCTGCGCTTCGGGGGCTGTCGGGATGGACGCGGTGCGGATTGCGCTGCGTCCCACTCGGCCGCCGAGACGATCGGTTCGTGGGCGGAGGGGTTGACGTGTTCCCCGTCGCGGATCTCCCCGAGGTAGACGCGGTTAGCCAGCAGCTTTCTGATGCCGGAGCGGGACATGTTGGCGCGGGCTGCGAGGCCTGTGGTGGAGTCTCCGGCTGCGCGTCGGAGGAAGAGGTCGCGGACGAGGGTCGCGTCTGTCGACGGGACCAGCTTTCGGGTTTGGGGGTCCTTGTCGTACCCGAGGGGCACTTGCCGCTGGGACCAGAGGCCCCGCTCGACTGTGCGTTGGCGGAGGGCGGCGAATCGTTCGCGGTGTCGTTCGAGTTCTGCTTGCGCGATGGCGGAGTGGATGGTGCGGGTCATGCGGCCGTCGACGGTTGACACGTCCAGGTTTTCGGCGACGGCGACGACTCGTCCTCCGGCGGCCTCTACGCGTTCGTAGATCTCGAGGGTGTGGCGGGTCGAGCGGGCGACTCTTGAGAGGTAGGCGACGACGAGTCCGCTGTAGCGTCCTTCGTCGATGCCGCGGAGGGCGGTTTCGAGGATGGGGCGGGAGGTGTCGCCTCCGGATCGGTCGAGTTCGGGTTCGAGGATCTCGACTTCGGTTTCGTTTTGGCGTGCCCAGTCGCGGATGGCGTCGGCTTGTTCTTGGGGGCTGTGGAATCGGTCGCCTTTGCGTCGTCCGACGAAGGAGACTCGGATGTATCCGGCGTACGGGGGGGCCACGGGTGGTAGTATGCCTTAAGGCGTCTACTGGCACTGGGAGTTCCGTCGGGCGGTCGGCAGCACCGTCGAGACGCGGGGTCCCGGGGCGCGTCCGCGACCCGCGTCCGCCGGGGCCCTGCCCGGCTGGGTGCCGGCGGCGTACCGCGACGCGATCCGCGGAGCGAGCATCCGCCACCAGGTGTCGGCGGCGCTGCTCGCCGCGCAGCTGCGCCAGGAGTCGGGGTTCGACCCGCGCGCGGTCTCGCCGGCGGGCGCGCGCGGCATCGCGCAGTTCATGCCCGCGACCGCGCAGGCGATGGGCCTGCGGGACCCGTTCGATCCGGAGCGGGCGATCGACGCCCAGGCGCGGCTCATGCGCGGGCTGCTGCGCCGCTTCGGCTCCGTCCAGCTCGCGCTGGCGGCGTACAACGCCGGCGAGGGCGCGGTCGGGCGCTGCAACTGCATCCCGCCCTACCGCGAGACCCAGCACTACGTCGCGGTCATCGTCGCGATGATGCGCGGCCACGACCCGACCGGCGGCTTCGCCGACGCGCTCGCCATCCGGCTCATCGCGTGACCCGTGCTCGGCGTGGGACGACGGATGGCCGGCGGCCAGGCGTCCGAGGACCGAGGCTCAGACCTCGCGCCAGCGCTGGAACACGGCGTAGAGCATCGCCGCCGCCGAGACGAGCAGGACGATGAAGAGCGCCGTGCCGGCGCCGTCGCTGATCATGCCGTCGCGGGCCGCGAAGGCGACGACGATCATCGCGATCGACGCGTAGAGCAGCAGGCGGTGCGCGTCGCCGAGCAGCTCGATCCGGCCCCGGCCCTCGCGGT